>JADGNT010000044.1 GCA_017883345.1 Candidatus Solibacter sp.
GTAGCAACGGCAAGACACACGCCACCGCCACGGGCCGCATCGCCCAATGAGCAATCAGCGCCGCGGCATGAATGCGAGGCGCGACAGTTCGCCGCCAGGCAGCCGCATAGTCGCCCCTCACCGCATCCACCACCTGGTCCGACAGGACGCCGGCCGGTCCCGCGGTGAGACACTCGCACAACAACCGCGCCGATTGCATCGCCATGCCGATCCCCTCGGCAACGGCGGGATGGGCTTCGCCGGCAGCGTTGCCCACCAGAAAAATACGGTCGAATCCACACCGCCGGATGCCCGGCCGAATCGGCCCGGCCGACAGCCAGTCATCCTCCAGCCTGGCGCCCGCGAGAGCCTCGCGCACGGCGCGGCAAGATTGTTTGATATGCGCGAGCACGGCCTCGCCGGCCTTGACCGGCCCTGCCGCGCGCCGCGCGCTCTTCAATTGGTCCCGGCGGATGCAACAGGACAGGCTGACACGTCCATGGTCGCTGTGCACCATCCCGCCGTATCCGCCCGGAAAAGCCAGCAGCGGCATCAGGCCCGCCGGCAACCGGCTGTCCAGAAAATGCGCCTTGAAACCAAACAGATCGGATGGCCGTGCAGCCGGGCGTGCCGGCTGCGTGGGCAATGGGCCAGGTTCCCACGAGCCGTGAGCGGCCACCACGATTCGCGCCCGCAGCTCCCTGGACTGTCCACTCTCCCTGCTGACGGCCCGACAAAGGTATCCGCCCCCATGGTTGACGAGCTCGACCGCGGACCAGGGCTGCCAGATGTGCGCTCCGGCAGCCGCTGCCTGGCGCAGCAACAGCGTATCCAGACGATCCCTCCCCAACGCCCGGCCCCATCCGTCGCCAGTCCCAGGACGAGGCATGTCCGAGGTTACGGCATGATCGCCGGAAAACAGCCCGACCTGGCGCACCTCCGGGCCGGCCAGTTCCAGGAATGATTCGGCCACGCCCAGATGCCTCAGCAAGGGCAAGTTGGTAGCCGAAAGAAATTCTCCGCAGACCTTTCCACGGGGAAAGCTCGCCTTCTCCACCAATGCAACCGACCAGCCAGCTTTCGCCAGCAGCAGCGCGGACGTCGCTCCGCCCGGTCCGCCGCCAACGATCACTGCGTCGAAGGTCGAGGTAGTCACAAGACTGGCCCAGGGATCCGCTGCGCCACAAAGCAATGACTGAACAGCCCAGCTTGCCGTTCCCTCAATCGCCAACCCTCGTCGAGCGGCCACAACGCCGACAGTTCATTTTCCGCGAAGCCCGCACGCACGCTGATCTTGGCATCGTGCCGGGTGACGCGGTTGCAGCCGATGACCCCCAGCAACGCCGCTGCACAAAGCGAGAAGTTCACGCGCCGCGGCTCACACGCCAGAAAGAACCCGGTTTGATCGGCTGCGTGCCCCAGGAGCCTGCGGAGATCGTGCTCCTTGAAATGGTGCAGGAATAGGCTGGCAATGGTTACGTCGCTAGGTTCCGGGTGTGGCCGTTGCAGCCAATCGAATACATCCATCTCCAGCGAATCGACGTGCCACGACAGCGCCGCGAACTCTGCCTTAGTCCGCGGACTCAGCAACCGCTGGCGGTCCACCAGCACAACCCGTACCGGCTTCCAGCGGGGAGCGATACTTTTCGCGAGCCGCAGCAGGAGGGTCCCGTCACCTGCCCCCAGGTCGACAATCGACCGGGGAGATCGGCCGGTGAAAGTGCCGGCCAGCGCCCGGACCATGATGTGGGCGTGTCCCATGCATGCATTGACCTTTTGGAGATCCCGGCGTGCCCCGATCGCACCACGATCGCCAGCCGGCAATTCATCGAGCAGCTCGCGTTTCACTTCGCGTTTCATTTGCCGAATTTACTCCACGTTCGTTGAGCGCCGCCCGCGGGACAAAGGCTCTCTATTCCACGGCGACGCATACATCCCTTGTGATGTCCTTGTCGAGCGCGGCAGCGCCGGAACCAATGGTCATGCTTTCTGCTCAGTTTGAATTGTATAAGAGTTACGAGGCCGTTCTGCCCGAGGGTAGTGTCCCAGTATACATTAGGACACCGCCTGTCCGAGCCCCGGGTGGGCGCGCCACCCCGGGTGGGCGCGCCGGCACGGGGCAGCCGCAAGGCAAGGGCGGGCGGCCTGCGCTCGCCGGCGCGTCCGCCAGCCCCACCCTACAGCCCGAACGGCACGTCTACCACGGCGGTGCCATGTTCCGGCTTGCCGTCGCGCAGCATCGGGCGGAACGTCCACTGCCTGACCGATTCCAAAGCGGCGGGCACCAGCTTCCCGGGCCCCGTCACCGGGTGTACGAACTCGACGCGGCCTTGCGGATTCACCATGGCGACCACGCGCACCGAACCATGCATCCTTCCCTGGTACACCGGCATGGTGCGCTGCACCGGTTCCGGCAGCGCCAGCGAGTGCGTCACGTAGCGTGAGGAGAACCCGACGTCGATCTGCGTCTCTTGCGCCTTGGCCTCGAACTGCCACTGCCGCACGTTGTCGACGGCCGCCTGCCGCAAGGGCTCCGGCCCGGAAACCGGCACGGCCCGCGCCACCGTGCCATCGGCGGCAATGGTGACTATCAGGACCACGCTGCCTTCCACGCGATCGCGCAGCGCTTGCGGCGGATAGACCACGGGGGGAGCGTGCAGAATCGCCGGACCGCCCTTGCCGGTAACCGTCATCACGGTATGCTGGGCGAACGTGTAGATCGGTTTCGGCAGCCGCGTCGCCCGATACAGCACCGCGAGGTACACCAGCGGCAGCGCAAGCGTAATCGTCAGCCAGCGCAATCTCGACATGCCTACAGTCTACTCCCGGCGCCGGCCGCACCAACATGGGGCTATCCGTGAAACCCGATTGGGATTAGAATTGACGTTCACGGGAGGCAAGAATGGTTGTCGCATCGCAGCTACGCGTCGGTGTGGTCGTCAAATTTGAAGGCCAGGACTATAAGGTCATCGCCACGGAGTACCGTCCCGGCCAGGGCAGAATGAGCGGCGCCATGCACGCCCGGCTGCGCAATCTCGACACCGGCACTATCTGGGAGCACGCGTTCCGTTCGGAATTGAAGCTCGAAGAGATCCCTCTCGACAAGCACACCCTGGACTTTCTGTACGCCGACGAGAACCATTGTTGCTTCATGGATCCGGAGAATTTCGAGCAGACCGAAATTCCCAGGGCGCTCATCGGAGTGCAGGCCCGCTTCCTCGAAGCCGGCATGAGGCTGGCCGTCGAATTCGTCGCGGGCCGGCCCATCAACGTATTGTTCCCGGATGTTCTGGAAGTGAAGATCGCCCACACGGCGCCGCCCGCACACCAGCAACAGGACACCAACTTCAAGCCGGCGACACTCGATAACGGCGTCGAGGTGATGGTGCCGCAATTCGTGAAAACCGGCGACACCATTCGTCTCGACATCGACAACCTACGCTACATGGACCGCGCCAAAGCCAAGCGCACCTAGCCGGTTGTCCGGAGCCAGGCTCACCCGGTCATAAGGTGATCCTGGCCTTCTTGAGCCGGGCCTGAATCTTATCGTTGACCGACTTGGTTTCCTTGGTCTGCGGAATTGCCCCAAGCACCTTCAGCGCCTCCTGCGACAGCAATTTGAGGCGATTGGGCAGATCCAGTTTGGCGCCGGTGAACAGTTCCGATCGCTCCGACAAGCTCTTCGCCGCCGCCAGCAGAAAGGCGTCGCGCGGTACCCGGAATTCCCCGGTTTTCAGTTTCTCCTGCGCGGCGGCGGCATCGTCGGGGCTGCCCAAGGCGGCGCAGACACTCAACAGGACGCCGCGCTGCAGCATCGCCGACTCCAGCAGGTCGCGCTCCGAATCCTGCACCAGGATTCCGCCGGCCACCCTCTTCAACCCCACGGGCGGAGCCGCTGCCCCGGCGGGATAACCGAACGCCAGGAGGATGGCCGGATCCTTGTCCAATGCCATGACCTTGTGGATGTCTTCGGTAAACTGAATGGCCGAGGCGCTGGCCTGGCTGCGTAGCGCGGAGACTTGCTTGCGGAAGGGCGTCGGGTTGGGCCGGTTGGCGCGCGCGCCCGCCTCCCAGGCGTCGGCAAGTTCGATATACCCTTGCGCCAGGCCGGAAGAGATCACCGTATCCCAGGCGCGGGCGCGGGCGCTGAACTCGTTCCCGGTGGCCAGGATTCGCTGCAGGTGCTCACTGGTCTTCACAAAATCGCCGGCGCGATAGGTCTCCTTGGCGGCGGCCCAGAAGAACTCCGGGGTGCCGGGTTGGGGAGGTTGCGGCCCGCTCGAACAGGACGTGCCAGCCGCCACGAGGCCCAGGGTCGCGAGCGCGATCGCCACCTCTCTCCAACGCCGTGCGCGGAAATACCTTTGCTTGGTGAACGACATTTTCTCTTGCCTCCTGGATTTACCGTTCGCGGGAAAACAATCCGCGTACCTTCCGTGCCATGCGCGCCAGAAGATTCGGATACGACTCCGCAGTCCGGTTGTCAGCGGACGGGGACGGCTCGGAGGGCGCCAGGTTCCGGCCGCGAAGTTCATTGGCGAGCGCCTCTTGCGCCACATCGAGGAAGGAACGCTTGTTGGCTGCAATCTTCATCAGCTCCGCGTCGGTGAGCGAGGAGTAATAGACCTTAAATGCCTGTTGTTGAGCAGTCACGGATTTCACACCTCCTTCCACGGATTCGTCGTCAAAATCGGACAATCGACTCCGATAGTTGTAGCGCTTCGTTGGTCCGTTGTCAATCTCGAATCCGCGGCCGGATGGGCCGCGGAGCAGCAGGTTCCTGCCGCCGATGCCGACGCCCCCGTAACAGCGCCACGCAGGCGGGCAACCGGCTTACCCCAAATGCGCAATCAACTGCTGGATCTTATCCTTCTCGTCCGTCGCCGGATTGTACTTCAGGGCTTCCTTAAGCTGATCGAGCGCCTTCGACTTATCGCCCTTCTGCGAGTATGCCATCCCCAGGTGGAAACGATAGGTCGAGTGCTTCGGCGCTTTGGATACCAGATCCTTGAAGATCTCGATGGCGTTGTCCGCCAGGCCCTTCTTCAGGTAGATCCAGCCCAGGGTGTCGGAGATCTCAAGAAGATTGGGCAGCAGTTGCTTGGCGCGCGTCGCTTTGGTGAGCGCGTCGTCCAGGTCCCCGCCGGTTTCGCACAGCAGGAAGGCCAGATTGTTCAGCACCACGCCGTTGTTCGGGTCCAGTTTGAGGGTGGCCTCGTAAACCTGCCTGGCCTCGGGCCGGCGCGCGCCTTCATCCAACACCAGCGCCAGCTCGCTGAGCACCATAATGTTGTCGGGCAGGGTTTCGAGCGCCTTCCGCAATGCCTGGACGGAGGCGTTGAGGTCGCCTTTGCGCCGGTAGATCTCGCCGATTCTCAGGTAGATATCGCCTTGTCCCTTGGCCTTCCCCACCTGGCCTAGCGCGCGGTTGAAGGTTTGGAGCGCGAGATCGAACTTGCCCGCGCGCGCCGCCGTGTCGCCCAACACCACTTGCAGGTCCACCCGGCCGGGAGCCTTGTCGCTCTCGGCTTGCAGGGTCTTCAGCGCCTCTTCGGTCTTGTTCTGGGCCATCTCGGTTTCGACGATGCCCATCAAACCCCGGGCGTTCGCCGGGTTCAACTGGTAGGAGCGCCGGAACGCGTCCTCGGCTTCTTTAAACCGGCTCTCCGCCAGATTGACCACACCCAACTGGAACAGGACATCGGGCGAGCCGGGGTTGGCCTTGAGCATGGCGTCCAGCAGAACGCGCGATTCGTTGAACTTCTTCTGTCCGATCAGCGCGGCAGATTCGATGAGGCGCGCGCTGAAGTTCCCCTTGTCGTAGGTCGTCAGAACGGCTTCGGCGGACTTGAAGGCGGCATCGAACTCGCCGTGGCGCACCTGCAATTCCGCCAGGGCGAGGCGTGCCAGAACGTAATCCGGCCGCAACTCGATGGCCTTCTGGAACTGCTGGCGCGCCTGTTCGTATTCATTCCGCGCGGCGTGCGCCCGGGCCAGGTTGTAACGCGAAACCGGGTTGTCCGGCGCGCTCGTCACCACCGCCTGCAATTCCGCCAGCGCTTTGGCGATGTCCCCCTTGTCGAGCAGGAAGGTGGCCGCCAGTCCGCGCGCATCGTTATCGTCTTTATTCTCTTTGAGAATCTGCGAATTGATTTCGGCGGCTTCGCTCCGCTTGCCCTGGCGCATGAGCACTTCGATCACGCGCTTCTGGTACGTCGCCTTCTTTTTCGCATCCTTGGCGATGCCTTCCTTGTACTCGCGAATCGCCGACTCGCCGTCGCCCATGCGCAGATAGAAATCGCCGACCGTCAGGTATGCCTGGTCGTAGTCCTTGGCATGACTCTTGATCTGGTTGAGGATGCCCGCCATGGCGTCCCGGCGTTGCAGCCCGTAGTAATGCATGGCCAGGAGCGTGAGGTATCCGAACTGTTTGGGATTATTCTCGAACGCCAACTTCAGAACCTGCTCGGCGTCCCCCGGCTTGTTCTGGTACAGGAACATCCGGTATAGCTCGGTGTAGGCGCTTTGAAAGGTCTTGTCCTTATCGATCACGCGGCGGTAGACCGCCTCGGCTTCGGCGAAGTCGGTTTTGGCTGCCCGCGCCCGCGCCAACTGCATCAAAACGCCCTGCTGGCCGGGTTTGAGGCTGTCCGCCCTGCGGTATTCCGCCGTGGCCTTGTCCAAAAAGACGAGGCCCTCGTCGGGCTGCTTGTTCCGGTACGCATCCGTCGCCCGGGAGTAGTTCAGGTCGCCGATGAGGCGGTGCGCATCGAAGGAATTCGAATCGCGCTGCAGCAGATCGTCGGTGAACGTCTCCACCTCTTTCATGTACAGCTTTTCGCCCTTGCCGAAGGCCAGATAGATATCCGATAGCTTGACCACGGCATCCCAATGATCGGGCTGATCTTTAGGAATCAGTTCCACCGCGCGGCGAAGCGAGGACACGGCTCCGCCGACGTCGCCCACCTTGAGACTCACCAGAGCGAGTTTGTAGTGCGCCGCGCCATATCTCGGATCGCGTTTGAGAGCGTTCCGGTATTGGATCGACGCCTCTTTATAGCGGCCCTTATCGAAATATTTATTGCCGCTCTCCAGGTAACGCTTCTTTACCACGGCGGGATCGCGACTGCACGACGTGAATCCCACGAGAACTGCCAAAATGACGGCGACTAATCGGATGGAACGCATGAACTCCTCGCACGAATGGTTCTTCTATACTTTACGCCAGACACGCGACGGATTCCACCGTGCGGCGCGCAGAACCGCGAAAACACAGTATTATACCAGTACTGGGAAAGTACCGGTCACTCGCGGCAAACCGGGGACAGACAGGGCTGACAGCGAATTTCCGGCAAAGTCAGCCAGAAATTCATGTCAGTCTTGTCAGTCCCCGGGGGCACCCTATTGAACCCAGACTAGCGGCACGTTATTTCCCGTGGTGGGACTGCTGACGCCGCCGATTTTCAGCGTGATGGGCAGGGCATCGCCATTCAGGTGGGCTCCCGGGATGCGGCAATTGATCTGGTAGACCCCGATGTAGCCAGGCAGCAGGCCGCTCCAATCCACGATAATCGCCGCCTCCTTAATGAGAGGATTTCCAAAATACAGCGAAACCGGGGCGGTAACCGCCAGCGGACTGGCCGGCGCCGGCGTACCCACGGTGACCCGTCCGCCGGTGGTGACGCCCAGTCCGGTGGCATACAGCGTCAGCTTTTCGTCGCGCTTCCCGGGGTGGTCTTGATTCACGCGCGTTCCGTCGGCGTGGTAGAGCGCGGCGCCCTGCCCGTCCACGAACACGGCCGGAGCGTATTTCGATACGGTCACATTGACGGAAGACGATGCGGCCTGGCCGGTGAGCGAGCGCACCACCAGGGGATACCGGCCGGCGGCCAGCGTGGGCGGCAGTTGCGCATTGATTTGGGAGGGCGAAGTCGCCAGCAGGGAGAGCGGCGTGTTGTTGAGCGTGACACAGGCGCCGCCGAGCAGGGTGGGCAGCGGCGAACTCGCCGCCGTGGCGGCCGAGGCCAGGTTGGCGCCGAAAATCGAGATCAAGCCGCCGGGGGCCACCGTGCCCAGGAAGTTGGCCGTATTCACCACCCCATTCCCCGGGACTTGGGGGAGGTTCTGCGCAGTGGAAGTCGCCAGTGGAATCACGCTCAGACCGGAAGCCGTGAGCACGAACGCGGTGGCGCCCGCCGAATCCAGTACCATGCTCCGGCCGAGGACGTTGACGCGGGCTCCGGCGCGCGCGACGGCCGAAGTCACCTCGAGCGCCCCCGCGGTAGCCGTGGTGCGCGAGGTATTCAGATCGACCACTTCCACCAGACCGGTGTCCGAAGGGGTGGCGTTGGCGGCCGTCACCGGAATGCTGAAGCGTGCATAGCTCGACCCGCCAACCGCCGCCACCGCGGCCACCGGCCGCCCGGTGGAGGAGGGACCGCCCGGCGTGGGCAATGCGCCGCCGCCGGTGGCGCCAGTACCGCTGGAGCCGATCGGCGTCAGTGCCTGGTTCAACACCTGGTCGTTGACGAGATAGTACTGGCCGTTCGGTCCGGCGGCGATGGGGCCGTAGTAACCGGTAATCGGCGTGGGGATCACGCTGCGCGCCGCCACGAAATCGTCGTCCGCGGCGCTATAGAGAAACGCCGTGCCGTTGCCCGCCAGAATCAGCACGTAGCTGCCCTCGGGCGTCGACGCCATAGTCTGCGGAGCGGGCAGCACGCGCGCGGTTCCGAAGATGTTCGTGTTCAGCGGGCGCGGCGTTACCTTATCGCCCACGATCTTCCACAGGGTGCCGTCGCTCATGATCACCTGGACCCCGCGCTGGCTGCTGGCGAGGAGTGCCGGAGTGATCAGGCTGAAGCCGGCATTGAACGGCAGGGGCGGAAACAGCACCCGGCCGGTGACTTTACCTTGGGTGAGATCCACCACGCTGATGAGTTCGCCGCCGCCCGAGGCGACGTACAGCGTGTTGCCGTCGTTGCCGAATGCCATGGAGCGCGGCAACTGGCTCACCGGGATGGGGCTGAGAAACTGCCGCGTCCGCATGTCGAATACTTCGAGCCGGTTGAGCCCCGGATTGGCGATATAAATCCGTTGGCGCGCGGTGTCGCCCAACATGTCGGTGAGGCCCGAAGTGCTGGCGCCCCAATCGATGGGCAGAATGGCGCCGTTCGACTCCGCGTTGCGGGTGTTTTGAAAGACGCGCACCGCCGGGATGATGTTGACGGCTTCGGTGGCCTGGATGAGCAACTGGTCGGCCGCCGCCGTACCCAGGGTGCGCGCCGCCACGGCGCTGAATTGCGCGGTGACATCGCCGCCGTAGGTCTTCGCGGTGGCGCGCACGGTGGGGCTGGTGGTGGTGGCGGTGAGCGCCTGCACGGTGACCGTAATCCTGCCGCCGCCGGCATCGCGCACCGGAATCGTCGCCGAATTCAGCGCCGCGGTGACGCCACACTGGTCGCTGGCCAGCAGGGCCACGGTGGAATCCGGTATGGCCAGGGGCTGATTTTTCAGCGTCCCGATGGGCAGCACCATGAAGCCGGATTGGGAGATCGCATAGGCCGTGGCGCCATCGCTAGAGATCACTATTTTGCCGCCCAGGTTCTCCTGGAGTTTGATGCCCAACTGGATCAGCATGGTGTCCGGCGTGTTGACTGTCATCTGGCTGGTATTGGTGGGCGCCGCGGGCACGGAGGTAGGAACGATGTTATAGGCCGCCAGCAGAGCCGTGCCGTCCGGGGTGAACACTGCCCCGCCCTGGCTGGTCTGCACGTTGAAGTTGGCGGTACCGGGGAACACGTAAGGCGAATTGGTGGTGTTCTGCTGCGCCATCACGGCCAGCGTCTGGGTGTCGAAGAGCATGGGCCCGCTGAGGAACCTGCTGCCGTCCGGGGACACCGCCAGGGTGGGCGAAATCACCGGCACCACACGGCTGCCGAGTACGATGGAAGACGCCACATCGAAGACGAACACGGTGCGGGTGGCCGCCTGCAAATTGACGCCGATAATCAGCTTGCCGTCCTGCGATGCCTGCAAGCGGCTCTTGCCGGCGAGATACATGATGCCGTTGGGCGGGGGCAGCGCCGGGGCCACGGGCGCCGGGGGGGCCACGGATAACGGCTGCGTCTTGCCGGTTACCGGGTCATAGGTAATGAGCACCTCCGCCCCCGTGCCTGTGCCGACGGTGGAGATCAGCACGATCCCGTTGAACCCTACGGCCACGCCCTGCGGTTTGGCATCCAGTTGTTTGGAGACGGAGGAGAAGTTCGCCGAGTTCAGATCGATGATGTCCAGGGTCGAACCGTCATAGCAGGCTACGTAAAGATAGCGGGGGTTGGGCGTTTCCCGGGAGAGTGCCAGCGACAACGGAGTCGCGTCGGTCTTGATGGTATTGGTCTGCCGCGGCGGGCTGACATTGGTGGCGTACACTTCCACCGTACTGGAGTAGGTGTTCACCACATAGAGACGCTTGCGCGCCTCGTCAATCACCAGATCCGCAAGCGGCTGGGCATGTGGAACGACCGTGCCAAACGTAGCTGCCAGGCACGGCAGCGCGCTCAAAACAAGCAGCAGGGGCCGAAAGACCGACATTGGTTTAACTAATATAACCCATTGGAGGTAGTGAAGTTGCGCGGCAGCACTGGGCTTAACCGTTTTGGGGCAAAACCGGGGACAGGCAGAGAGCACAGAGAAGAGCGTGGGCGAGCCGAGAGGCCGAATCGAGGCCAATGGCGCCTTGGTGCCGTTCGTCACGCTTTCGCCGCCGACCTACTGGCGCCCCCTTTCATAGTGGTATAATCTCTGCTTATGGACGCACCCTAACTACCCGCTAAAGGGAACATAGGTTCCCCCCGATTCGACGCTTGGAGCCGCCGTCAACGGCGCATTCCTGGGCATTCTCAAATCTTTGATTCTAAGGAGTTTCCAGCATGATGAAACTGATTACCAGCGGTCTGTTCGTAGCCGGAATGGTGACTGTACCGGTAGCCTTGTCGCCGCGTCAAATGCCAGCCGCCGCGCCGGAACATCGCAACGATCCCAGACTAGAAACCCTTCGCACCTTCTTCCGCAACGCCGACTGCCCCGCCGAAGAGTACGCCGCAGCCTTCCTCGAAGCCTCCGACCACAACGAACTCGATTGGCGCCTGCTGCCCAGCCTTTCCTTCATCGAATCGACGGGCGGAAAATCCGGGCACCACAACAATCTGTTCGGCTGGGATTCCGGACGCGCACAATTCCCGTCGCCGGTTGCCGGCATTCACGCCGTAGGCTATCGCCTTTCCCATTCGGACCTATATAAGGACAAGGAGCTGGATAAGCTCCTTGCCACGTACAATCCAAATGTCGAGTATGGGCGAAAGGTGAAATCCGTCATGAGACGGATTGCTCCCTCCGAGTGATTAGAACCGGATAGGTTTGCCTACTTTTCTAAGAAGCGGACGACGAAGTACAGGCCCCCGAAAAGAACGACGGAAATTACCAGGACCGCGGCCCACGTGATATAACGTTGGCTGGCGGAGACATGCTCATCTTCCCTAATGCGGTCTGCGAGGCTATCGAACATGGAAACCTCCTAAAAGGCCGTTATAAATAATCTACACAGAAAAGTCACCTGAGCAGATTGTAGACCTAATTCTTCGGATTATCCAGGTATCTTTCGGAGTCTCGGACCCGATTCGGGGGTGCGCAACCCAATCGATGCGGAATTCGCCGCTATTTGACGAAGTTTGCGATATCGTCGATGACCGGCGGCGCCACGTGGCCGGGCTGGCTGTATTCGGCCGGCAGGCTCTTGCCAACGCCAGCCACAAACAAGTGATTCAGCGAGGGATAGCTCTTCATCACTACGCCCTTGGCGCTGCCCACAGCGGTCTTCCAGAGGGCGAAATCGGTCATGGTCACCTGGTAATCCCGCTCGCCCTGGAGGATGAGCATGGGAATTGCGAGTTTCTTGGCCGCGGCGGCGGGGTCGTAGCCTTTGAGATCCACCCAGTAGGAAGCCGGCAGGCCGCCAAGCGCCGGCTTATCCTCGTCGCCCGGTTCCAGTTTCTTGACATTGGCCTGGAAGGCCTTGGCGTTATCCAGTTGTTTGCCGGTGATCCCCATGTAGTTCATCTGCTCCACCAGGAGATCTTCGAGCGGCCGCACATTGGCGGCTATCAGGACGATGCCGGCCAGTTTGCCATCCTGTTCGGCGATGCGCGGCGCCACGTACCCGCCCAGGCTGTGACCGATGGCGAAAACCCGGCTGCCGTTCACCTCCGCCTGGGAGCGCAGGAGCGCAATGGCCTTCACGGCGTCCTCCACGGTCTCCTCCTCCAGGGTGAATTTGGCGATGGCGGCGATGCGCGCCCGGTGCTGCAGGGTGCGCTTCTCGTAGCGCAACACCACGATGCCTCGCGAAGCCAGACCCTCCGCCAGATCCTTGAACACCTTGGCGCCGCCCACGGTCTCATCGCGATCGTTGGGTCCCGAACCGTGAACCAGCACGACCGCCGGGAACGGCCCGGCGCCCACCGGCACGGTCAGGGTTCCGGGCAACTTCCATTCGCCGTCGCCGACGGTCGCGTCACGTTCCTTGAACGTGTCGGGCTTACTGTACTCCGGCCGCTGCCAGTTGACACCGCCGGGAAGCTGGAAGATGCCCGCGACCAGGCCCGCCGAATTGATAATGATCCGGAAATTGATGTTCTGAGTGGCGAATTTAACCGGAAAGACCACGATGCTGTTGGGGCCGGACGTGGTCATCGCAGGGTCGCCGATTTTCTCCAGGGCACCGTAGGTTTTGATCAAGGCACCCACCTTGGCCAGTTCGGCGGCCGGCAGACCCTTCTGCACGTCGGCGGTGGACATCTGCAGGAACTCAGCGTACTGTCCGGCCAGCACCAGGTCCAACGCCTTTCTGGCCAGCACGGTGGAATCCTGGGCCGGCTGGGCCGCCAGCAGGATGGAAAGAAGCGGCAAAATGCGTAGCGCGCGAATCGACATGACACTTCTATCCTACAGCGGGGCGGGTGCGGGGATCGCGCGGGTTATGAATCGGCAAGCAGGATACAGGGTCGAAAAAGCACCTTGGGGGACCCGGGGACAGGTTCGAAAAACCCCACCCATTCATGCCCGAGTGACCGCAGGAAGTGGTCCGCCTTCTACGCGATAGCCGAGCTTCTTGAGTTCCCTG
>JADGNT010000596.1 GCA_017883345.1 Candidatus Solibacter sp.
CACTGCACCAGGAGCAACCTCCAGGGAGAACAAGTGGGATCCAATCGACCCTTGCCGGCGCGTGGCGGCGCTTTGCCCATCGCCACCCGCGGCGCCGACCGCTACTTCGAGCTCAAATCGCAGATCCACCGCAAGCTCATCGGCGTGCTCAACCTGGAGCGCGCCTCGTCCATCCCCAAGGACCGCATCCGCGCCGAGATCGGCCGCGTCGTGGAACGCCTGCTCGACGAAGAGCGCGTCCCCATGACCACCGCCGAGCAGACCAAGATCGTCGAGGAAGTGCTCGACGAAGTCCTCGGTCTCGGCCCCCTGGAAACCCTGCTCAAAGAGCCCAGCATCAGCGATATCCTGGTCAACCGCTACAACAAGGTATTCATCGAGCGCAACGGCAAGCTCTCCGAAACCGCCGTCCGCTTCAAGGACGATGCGCACCTGCTCCACATCATCGAAAAGATCGTCTCGCAAGTGGGCCGGCGCATCGATGAAGCCCAGCCGATTGTCGACGCGCGCCTGCAGGACGGCTCGCGCGTCAACGCCATCATTCCGCCCCTGGCGCTCGACGGCCCCTGCCTCAGCATCCGCCGCTTCGGCCGCCACGTCATCACGCAGGACGAAATGCTGCAGTACAAGACCCTCACGCCGGGCATCCTGCGTTTCCTTTCGGCGTGCGTGCAGTGCAAGGTCACCGTGCTGATCTCCGGCGGAACCGGCTCCGGCAAGACCACCATGCTCAACGCGCTCTCGCGCTTCATCCCCGAGGAAGAGCGCATCATCACCATCGAAGACACGGCGGAGTTGCAGCTCCAGCAGCGCCACGTCATCAAGTTCGAGACTCGCCCGCCCAACCTCAACAAGGAAGGCGGCATCAACCAGCGAATCCTGCTGCGTACCGCCCTGCGCATGCGCCCCGACCGCATCATCGTCGGCGAGTGCCGCGGCGCCGAAGCCCTGGACATGCTGCAGGCCATGAACACCGGCGTCGAGGGGTCCATGAGTACGGTGCACGCCAATACGCCCCGCGACGCCTTCTCGCGCCTGGAAACCATGGTCATGATGGCCGATCTCGAAATCCCCACGCGCGTCATTCTCCAGCAACTGGCCAGCGCCCTCAAGCTGGTTGTGCAGGTTTCCCGCCTGCAGGACGGAACCCGTAAAGTCCTCAGCGTCAGTGAAGTGTTGGGCGTGAAGGATGAAAAGGTGGATCTACAGGAGATCTTCACCTTCGAACGCATCGGCGTGACCGATGCCGGCAAGGTGCAGGGCCGCTTCCGGGCCACCGGCGTGATGCCCAAACTACTGGAGCGCCTGCGCATCAGCGGCGTGACCGTGCCGCCGGCGATTTTCGAGGAAGTCGTCCCCGTCAATCTGTAGTAGAGTTCTTGCATGCGGAGGTTGGTACTTCTGTGGATGGCGGCGGCCGCGCTGGCGGGCGCTCAGCCGAAACCCGACCAGAAGGAATTCAACCTCATGCTGGACCAGATCCGCGCCGCCATCCGCGCCGAGGATTGGCCCGAAGCCTCGCGCCTCGCCATGCGCCTGAACGCCACGCTTTTGAACCTGCGCGCCCGGTCCCAGGCTTCTCCGCTGCTGGAACTCCAGCACCTGGAAATGCTGGCCGGCAAAGATGGTATTTCGCGCAATCCCCTGCTGCCCCGGATGGCGCGTGCCGCTTTCGCCGCCGGCGAGTGGGCGCGCGCCGAAGGTCTGGCTCTTGAGACCCTGGAAGCGGCCAAACACGGCGTCTTCTGGTGGACCGGCGACGCCATTCACCAGGGCAACATCATCCTCGGCCGTCTGGCGCTGCGCGAATCCAAACTGGAGCCCGCCAAACGCTATCTCCTGGCCGCGGGCCGAACGCCGGGCAGTTCGTCCCTGGGTTCCCTTGGCCCCAATATGGCGCTGGCCAAGGACCTCCTGGACTCTGGCGAGACCGCTACCGTGCTGGCATACCTGGAGTCCTGCGCCCAGTTCTGGAACGGCAACCGCGGCAAACTGGCGGAGTGGATCGCGCTGGTGCGCGCCGGCCTGACACCGGACTTCGGCCCCAACCTCGGGTATTAGTACTACTTTGTAGAGTAGCCTTCCAGGCTGCAACGTCGGCGTCCTTGCCGACGTTCTTCGAAGAATGCCGGTACGAATACCGGCATGGCAGGCGGGACGCCCGCTCTACGGTGCCCTGGATAAGCCGGCGCGGGTGTTATGATGCGACTGAAACGGGCGGCGAGCGAGTGGATCGCGAACAGATACTGGCCAAGCTTCGTGAAAGGATCGTGCTGTTCGCGGCATCTCATCTATCGAGGGACGCTGCCGAGGATCTGGCCCAGGAGGTGCTCCTGCTGCTGCACGAAAAATACGCCCACCTGGAACGCGTGGAAGATCTGCTGCCGCTTTCCCTCCAGATTGTGCGCTTCAAGATCATGAGCCAGCGCCGTAAATCGGTGCGGCGCGGCGAGTACACCCAGGTTTCGATTACCGATATTCAGTTGCCGGATCTGGACGATAATCCGGCGGAGTACGTGGAACGCAAGCAGATGCTGGAGCAGCTTGCCAAGGCGATGAGCGGTCTCGGCGAGCGGTGCCGCGAACTGATGCGGCTGAAGCTCGAGGGCAAGGCGTTTCCGGAGATTCAGAAGATTATGGGGGTGGCGGCGATCAATACCATCTACACCTGGGATCACCGCTGCCGCAAGAACCTGCTGGAGGCCATGGGCGGGAGTTGGGAGCCTCCCAAACGATGAGCCCTGAAGACATCAAGAAGCTATTGGGCGGATACGCCACCGGCACGCTGACCGCGGAAGAGCGGCAGGCGCTCTTTGCCGCCGCCCTGGAAGATCAGGAACTGTTCGACGCGCTGGCCCGCGAACAGTCGCTGCGCGATCTTTTGCGCGATCCGGCGGCCCGGGCGGAGTTGCTGAGCGCGCTCGATACCCCGGCGAGCCGGACGGGCGGTTTCTGGCAATGGCTGCGCCGTCCCGCGGTAGCCGGATTGGCGATGGCGGGCGTCGCCGCGATCGCGGTGGTGGCGGTGTGGCAAGGCACGCGTGTCGCTCCCATGAAACTGGCGGAGCCGGTGATCGTGGCGGATTTGAAGCGCCCGGAACCGGTACCTGCTTTGTCATCGGCCCCACCCACTGCGCCAACCCGCCAGCCGGAAGCCAGCACGCGGACCAAGGCCGGCGATGCCCCCGCGGCCGCGATGACGGACAAAAAAACAACGCTCGCGATAGCGCCGCCTCCAGCGCCTGCGGCCATTCAGGCATTGAACGAGCGCAGGGACGCAACCGATGTCGCCGCCCCCGCGATGGCGCCTCCACCTCCGCATCCGGCCCCAGCGGCCGTGCCTGCCTTGACGGCCCGCAAAGCCGAAGCCGAATCGACCGCGGCCGCGCAGTCGGCCGGGGCAATGTCCGTCGCCGTTCCGGAAAATCTCCCCCTCGACGCGCGCGCGCTTTTCTACCTCAACCAGTTGGCGCCGGGCGCCAATGCGTTCGTCGAGCCGAGTGGCGGTGGGGGCGCCGCGCCGCCTCCCGCCCGTCCGGCGGCGCCCCGGAAGGATGCCGCTCCGCAAACGGCAAAGGCCGTTTCGGGCTTTGCCGCGCCCATGTCGGCTACCGCGCCGCGCCTCGGCGTGCGCGTCAGCATTTTGCGCGGCCAGAGCGAAGTGGATCTCACCACCGTGCTGGATCCCGGCGAGACGGTACGCCTGAAGCTGACTCCGAATGCCGATGGTTTCCTGTACGTCGTCGAGGGCTCGCGCCTAGTGGCGAGCGGAGCGGTAGGACGCCTCAAGCCTTTCGAAACACCGGAACTGCGCTTCGAGGGGAGCGGGCAGAAGCAGTTGTATGTGCTGCTCTCGCGGCGTCCGCGGACCGTGGCTCCGCTGTCGCTAGGAAGCCTCGCGAGCGGCGACCTGGTGCAGACCTCGCCGGACCAGGAGCGCGCGACCTACGTCGTGTCCGGCGCGCGCGGGGCCGGCGCGCAACAGGTCGTCGTGCCGGTCACGCTGACCTACCGGTAGGGGAACAGGCCGC
>JADGNT010000597.1 GCA_017883345.1 Candidatus Solibacter sp.
CGCCATTCCCCGGTACTCGCGGTTTGCAGTTACCACAAGCAGGATCACGTCTGGAAGATTCCGCTCCTGATCCACTCGATCAATTCCGAATATCGTTTCTTTTTGCGGCCCCATCTGGTTGAAGTATGGGACTTGGTCTGCTACGCGATTCCCCCGCGGCGGCTGATAAGTAGCGCGGACGCTGAGTGACTATGGAACAAAAGCGTTTTGCAGCCCGGCTGTGCCCCGTCTGCGGGAGCGCGCGGTCGAAGCTGCTGTTCCGGCAATCTTTCGAGCAGTTCTCCGGCGCCAGCCTGATGAATGGTTACGACGTCGTGATCTGCGAGGGTTGCGGAGTTGGTTTCGCCGACGATATTCCGCCACAATCCGCATTCGACGAGTACTATCGCGATCTGTCCAAATACGAAGATGGGTCCACCGCTGCGAACGAGCCTCCCCCCGTCGAACAACGCTTTCGGGACATCGCCGGGCTTCTCGCAAAGTTCATTCCAACGCCGGATTCCCGGGTTCTCGAAATCGGATGTGCCTCGGGCGGGTTGCTGAAGGCTCTGCGGGACCTGGGTTTCCGCAACCTCCTGGGGTCCGACCCGTCTCCTGGTTGCGTCCGTGCGGCGCGCGAATTCTACGGCATCCCGGGTTTTACGGCTACGGTCTTCACGGTTCCAGAAGGCGAAGAGCCGTACGATTTTCTGATTCTTACCGGTGTAGTGGAGCACATTCGCGACCTGGATGGCGCCATCGACCAGTTCCGACGGCTCTTGCGGAAGGGTGGGCGCGTGTATCTGGAGGTACCCGACGCCAGCCGGTACGAAGCTCGGCTCGACGCGCCATTTCAGGAATTCAGCATCGAACATATCAACTTCTTCTCCCGCATGTCCCTGACAAACCTGATGCAGGCCCGCGGATTTCGCTTAGTTGAAGCGGGCCGGATGGTCCGGCAGCAACATGAGGTTACCTGTCCATGCACCTACGGGGTCTTCGAGTATGTGCCGGAACTCTCGGCCATGGAGCCCGATACCGAGACTCTAGCCGGACTGACCGCCTATATTGAGGGCTGCACGGTGGAAGACGCGCGCATTCGGGGGGCCATCGAACAGGTGTTGCGGCCGGGTGAGCGGATAATCGTCTGGGGCGTAGGAACGCATACCCTGCGTCTGCTTGCCACGGGTGGCCTTGACCCGGCCCGAATCGCTCTATTCGTTGACTCGAACCCCAAGTACCAGCAGCAGCAGTTGCATGGTATCCCTGTAGTGGGCCCGACCGGACTAAAGGTACGCTCTGAACCGATTTTGATCTCCTCGCGGAGTTCGCAGCAGGCCATCCACAGCCAGATCCGGCAAGGGCTGGGGCTGAAGAACCCGCTGATCCTGCTATACGGGCGGGAGGGATCGAGCTATCGGGAGGATGTTAGCCCGGAACTTGACACGAAGGCCGGTGGAAGTACATCTTTGGAGTGAATATGACCACGAGCTTTCCGCAAACCTACAAGGCCGACCTTCTGAAAGCCATCGAGACCATCGACATGGAGAAGGTAAACCAGGCAATCGAGATCCTCGTCCGGGCTCGCGATGAGGGGCGCCGCATTTTTGTCTGCGGCAACGGCGGCAGTGCCTCCACGGCTTCGCATTTCGTCTGCGACATGGTCAAAGGGGCGAGCTTCAACCGCTCGACGCGCTTTCGCATCATGGCCCTGACCGATTCTCTGCCGACGATTACCGCGTACTCCAACGACGTCGGCTATGAATGCGTTTTCGTCGAACAGTTGAAGAACTTCGCGGAACCCGGCGACGTCCTGATGGCGATCAGCGGTTCGGGAAACTCGCCAAATGTTCTGCGTGCGGTGGAATACGCCAATTCTATAGGATGCCGGACGATCGCGCTCTCGGGCCGCGATGGCGGCAAGCTAGGGCCTCTGGCACAACTGAATATCCAGGTCTCCAATCCTCACATGGGCCGCATAGAGGATGGACACATGGCGGTGATGCACATGATCTGCTACTACTTCATGGATGTCGAGAAGTGCGCGGGGTAGGCGAACCCACCATCGTGAAGGCGAGTCGACGCTGCCAAACTCCTGGTTGCCTACAGCGCACTGCGGCCGGATCTGGCATGAGGAACCCCGCATGAAATTCATCAGCGTAGTCAGCGGCTGTTACAACGAAGAAGACAACGTCCGCGAACTCCACGAGCGGGTATGCCGGGTGTTCGCCAACGAGCTGCCCGAGTACACCTTCGAACTCATCATTATCGACAACGCCTCGCAGGACGGCACGGTCAAAGTCCTCAAGGAAATCGCGGGCCGGGACAAGCGGTTAAAAGTCATCGTCAATAACCGCAATTTCGGCCACGTGCGGTCTCCGTACCACGCCGTGCTCCAAGCCAGTGGTGAAGCCATCGTCGGTATGGCCTCTGATCTGGAAGATCCGCCGGAGATGATTCCGCAGTTTGTCCGCAAGTGGGAGGAAGGCTACAAGATCGTTCTGGCGCAGAAGACATCGAGCGAAGAGTTCTTCGCTTTCCATCTGGTTCGCCAGTTTTACTATTACCTGATCAACCGACTGTCGGATGTTCCGCTGGTCAAGAATGTGACTGGCTTTGGACTCTACGACCGCCGCGTGATTGAAGACATCCGCAAAATCGGCGACCCCTACCCGTATTTCCGCGGATTGATCTGCGACTTGGGATACGAGCAGTTTCTGATTCCCTTCCGGAAGCCAGTGCGCAAACGCGGGTTCAGCAAGAATAACTTCTACACGCTGTACGATCTGGCGATCCTGGGCATCACCAACCATTCGAAAGTTCCGCTGCGCCTGTCGGTGTTTGCCGGTGTCGGCATAGGCATCCTGAGCTTCCTGGTGGCGTTTGCGTACCTGGTTTACAAGCTGCTCTTCTGGAACAATTTCAGTGTGGGAACGGCCCCGGTGGTGATCGGAATTTTCTTTCTGGGCGCGGTTGAGCTCTTCTGTGTAGGCATGCTCGGCGAATACATCGGCTCCATCCACACCCAGGTGCTGAAGCGGCCACCGGTGATTGAAAAAGAGCGGATCAACTTCGACTGAGATCCGCCGCGCTGGCTTCATCGGGCGCGATGCGGATCTGGTCAGCATCCTGACCCAACGCTCCGACCCTCCGCCGATCCGTTTGTCCCTCCGCGCCGGTTCTTGAAGGGCCGGCCGCCGGGCTGGCGAATGGATCTTGTATCATCCTAGAAACGGCAGTTGTCAGCCGGTCCCGGGGACGAATTGCGGCTGTCCGAGTATTCTGCCCTTGAGAAATTGACAAAAGACCCGGCTCAAGATGAGGAGCCATTTCTGAGGATAGGTCAACTGCTCCGCAGCATTGCGAACTGTCGCCAGAAACGAGCCGATCGCTGGCAGAGCCGAGCGCATCTGCGGAGCCTTGGCGTGCATGCTGGTGACCGTGACGGTGGTTTGCCCGCTGTGAGTGGTCTGCTTGCCAACGGCATTCAACAACAGCGGACGGCTGGTGATGGCCTCGGCATGCTTTTCCGGAATCGCCATACGCGTAAACAGGGACCACCAGTTGTAGACCAAGGCGATGGTGCGCGCCATGATTTGGCAGCGCTTCAGGTCGTGCGTCGTGAAGCCGCTCCAGCCCCACTGGTTCTTCAGCTCGTCACGTGGATACTTCCGCCGCAGGTATCCACTGTACAGCCCCGATGCGGGCCCCCGACCACCACCAATTCTCGCTCACCTTCCGGGTGAATGACGGCAACTTCCGGTTCCTTGGACATCGCTAACAATACCAGCTACTTGCCAATTCAACCTATTCCTGAACCGCCGTTTCCAGGGTCACTCAACCCGTAAAACCCACAAAAGCAGTCGGATCTCCCCTCCTCCGACCTCACGTTACGAAATCGCTGGGAGAGAAGGTGAACGACTTGATTTTTGAATCGTCGCGGGAGAAGCTGAAGGTTCTACCTGGTCTGGAGCAGCCGATGTTTCTGCTGGATGGCACTACGCTGCTGCTGCCGCATAGTGAAGATCTGGAGAGTGCCTACCCCGCGACC
>JADGNT010000598.1 GCA_017883345.1 Candidatus Solibacter sp.
AGGTGCGCGGTGGAGTGGCGGTAGACCTCGAGCGACTCGGGGTCCCTGGCGGTGAGGATTTGGAGCGTGGCGTCCTGCTCGATGGGGCGAGTCAGGTCGAACATCTCGCCGTTGACCTTGGCCGCTAGCGCCGCGTCCGCCAGGCGGGCGCCGATGCCTCTAGCGATGTCGATGGGACGTGTCTCGGCCGCGACGGATTGTTTACTGCCGTCGGGCAGAGTAATTTCGATGTGACTCATAGGGAATTTTCAGCGTAGCACGCGCGGCCATGGGCGCGCCGGGCTGGTGGGTTATCATAAGAAGACAAAGGTCCGACATGGCAGTTTCCAGCTTGGCAGGAATCGACGAATCCGCTCTGGTTGTGCAGTCGCGCGAAGGCGATACCACAGCCTTCGGCGAACTGGTGCGCCGCTACGAGGGGAAGATCTTCCGGCTGGGGCAGCACGTCACGCAGAACCGCGAGGATGCGGAGGATGTGCTACAGGAAACCTTCATGAAGGCCTACGAGCACCTCGACCAGTTCAAGGGCGATTCCAAATTCTATACCTGGATCGTGCGCATCGCGGTTAACCAGGCGCTGATGAAGTTGCGCCGGCGGAAGACCGATAGATCGGTCTCGCTGGATGAGACGATCGATACCGGCGAGGATATGGTGGTGCGCGAGATTGCGGCATGGGGCGAGGATCCCGAGCAGCAACTCTCACGAGAGGAATTGGGCGGCATTCTGGATACGGCGATCGACAGTCTGGAACCGCTCTACCGAAGCGTGTTCGTCCTGCGCGATATCGACGAACTATCGACAGAAGAGACGGCCGAAGCGCTTGGTCTTTCGGTTCCGGCGGTGAAGAGCAGATTATTGAGGGCCCGGCTGCAACTGCGGGAGAAGCTGACACGCTTCTTCAAGCGTAAGGGAGACGACGCTTTTGCTTACATGTAAAGATTTTCTGAGCGAGCTGAGCGACTATCTCGACGAGACCATCGACGCCGAGTTGCGGGCGAAGTTGGAGCGTCACATCACGGAGTGTCCCAATTGCTGGGTGATCGCCGACACCACGAGAAAGACGATTCAGATCTACAAGGGTATGGAACCGTATCCGATTCCGCCCGACGTGGAAAGCCGCCTGATGCAAGCCCTGGAAAAGAAGATGGCGGCGAAGCACAAGTAGCCTGCCTCGCCGAAGCGAGTTTACTGAACGGCCAGCGTCACGCTTAACTGGCTGGCTCGGGCACCGTTGGATTTTCCGATATAAACAATCAGCGGGATGGCCGCACCGGTTGTGCTCGCAACGTTTCGGCGCCCGGGAGGGTCAGCGCCGCCAAAACCATCGTTTTCAGACCATACGTCTTCATACGTTATCGGCAGTCGTGCAGGAAGACTTTAGAGCGGCGGCAGACTGGGGACGGAGGTGAAAATCGGGGAGTGGGCCGGCATCAGTAAATCTGCACCTGCTGAGAAGCGGACCACGCGGACCCTGCCCGACGGTTGAAGTGAAGATCAGCAGGGAGAAAGCAGACGACTGAAGCAACAGAATAGGCGAGATTCGCGCCCGGCAATAACACCCGAAACAACGCCCGGATGGCGAACGAAGAGACTCGGCGAATTCGCGCAGCCCGCTTGGCAGTGCAGTTCATTTGACCAACAATCCCGCCTCACTCAAGGGCGGACTTGCTTCAGATGTCAGATCGGCCACTGAGTGCGTAAACTGTAGGGGGAAGCGCGAAAATATCCTGAGGCGCCGCGTGCCGCCAACTACTCGAGCATGTCCAGAGCGCCCTGCATCTCGCTTCTGGCGTGCTGGTCGCCGCTGCGGGTAGTCACTTCGATGCCTTGCAGATACACCTCGCGGGCTTGATCGCGCCGGCCCATGCGTTCCAGGGTCTGGCCGCCGTGAAAGTAGGCCGGGGAGTAGTCCGGATGGGCGGCCATGAGGGCACGGAATTCGCCCATGGCGGCCTCCAGGTCTCCGGTATTGCGATACTCCATTGCCAAACCGTAGCGCGCGAAACTGTCGGCGGGGTTCTGTTCCACCATGCTCTTCAGAGTGTCCAGACGGGTGCTTGCCATGCTTGTGCTACTATACCCTGCAAAATGGCCTGTCCATACTTCTACCCGGTGGAAGCGCGCGCGGGGAGCGCCATGCTCCCGCTGGGAGAGTGGTGGAAGGGCTTCTGCCACGCGGTGCCCGGTGCGCCCCAGGCCGAATCTGGAGCCGCCGGCGGCAGTGGGTGCGACACGAGCTGCAACCTGGGCTATGCGCGCGGCAAGTGCGCCAGGTTTCCCGAAGGCGAGGGGCCGGACGCGGTCCGATTCACAGTTTCCAGCCACGAAAGCACGGCCATCCGCATCTACTACGTGGTGGAGCGCGATCACTATCCGTTCGCCCACGGGCGGTTGGAGTATTCGCCCGCCGCGGCCGGTTTCGCGGCGCCACCCGAAACAGCCACGCTGGCGCGTCAGGCGCAGGCATACGTGGAGAGCTATTTACGGCGCAAGGGGGAGTCCTGATGGAAGGAAAACTGGTACGCGAATCGGCCTCGGAGTATTCGGAACTGGCCTTACCCAACGACAGCAACGGCTTCGGCAATGTCCTGGGGGGCAAGGTGATGCACCTGGTGGATCTGGCGGCCGCCATGGCGGGCATGCGGCACGCGCGCAACCCGGTGGTGACGGCTTCGGTAGACAGCCTTCACTTCCTGCATCCGGTACACATCGGCGAACTGATCATGCTGCGCTCTTCGGTCAACCGCGTGTTTCGCTCCTCAATGGAGATCGGGGTCAAGGTGATGACGGAGAAACTGCTGACGGGGATGCGCCTGCACACCTGTTCGGCATACCTGACTTTCGTGGCGATCGATCGGGAGGGGAAGGCCATTGCGATACCGCCGGCGATTCCCGAAACGGAAGACGAAATACGGCGGTACCGGCAAGCCGGGGAGCGGCGGGAATACCGCCTGGCGATGCGCCATCGCCTGCAAGCCTAGCGGTCAGTTTTCTTTGTACATGTACTTGATGGCCGGCTTATAGAGCAAGATATTCGGCCCTTCGGTGCGGTTCACTTTGAGACAGCAGCGGTCGTACCACTCAATCGCGCCATGCAGTGTTTCGCCATCCCGCAACACGAACACCATCGGGGTTTTGGCCTGCATTTGCTTCACGTAATAAAAATTTTCAGCGTTGGTCTGATCCGGCGGAACCGGTTTCTTCTGCAACGGCGCACGGCGGGGAGGAGCGATCTGCTCTTTAATTTCGTTCAACGACGGACGGATAAGTTTGCGATTGACAGCTTCCACGGGATGCCATCCTTTGATGAGATTATGACGGGCCGTCGCTACTCGCCTCAGCGGCGCGGTTTTTAGTTGGATTCTTCCGGCTTGAACCCATAAATAACACAATGGACCCTCCGCCGCAACGTGAGCGGGTGGGCTGGAGGGCGCCAGCGGGCGCGGGCGCGGTTGGAGATCGAGGGATGCTTCTTGACGCGGAGACGCGGAGACGCTGAGAAACGCGCGGAGAAGACAGCGGGGGGATGGATGGGGCAGCTTCGCCTGAAGTGGGAGAAAGGCAGAGGCAAGAAGAGCGCGGAGGAAGCGGAGAAGAGATCGGGCGAGAGGCGCGGGGCGGCCCAGCCAAGGCAAGCTAAAGCATTCCCCACCTTGCGTCACTTGCCGGTCCATGCGTGCCAGTATTTCTTCAGGCGCTCGGCGAGGCCTGATTTCGGTGGGGGGGGCGGGGCTTCGGAGACGGGCAGGGGCGAGGGGTTCTGCAAGGTTGGCGCTTGCGGGGGAGCCTCGCAGGGGTGGTCGCCAGAGAAGCGGATGGCAACGCCCAGCAGCGCGTATTCACGGCGGACACGCTGGCCGTCTTTCTTTTCGATACAGATGGAAAAGCCCGGATACTTCGACGCGCCGTTCTTGGCAGGCAGTTCCACCTGCTTGAGCAGCACCGGCGAGTAACCCTTGAGATTACGCTCGATATATCCGGTCTCATAGCGATGGCGGCGCAGGCTCCAGACAAAGACGCGGAAGCT
>JADGNT010000599.1 GCA_017883345.1 Candidatus Solibacter sp.
CTGCCCACTTCGCCTCCGGAACTCAAGCCCACTTCGGATGAAGAGGATATGTTCACGCTGATCCGGCGGCGCGACATCCTGCTGCATCACCCGTTCCAATCGTTTCAGCCGGTGGTGGATTTTCTGCGCCAGGCGGCGCGCGACCCCGACGTGCTGGCCATCAAAGTGGTGCTCTACCGCGTGGGGCGCAATTCGCCGGTGGTGGAAGCGCTGCTGGAGGCGATCGAAGAAGGCAAGCAGGTGGCCGTGCTGTTGGAGCTGAAGGCCCGCTTCGACGAAGAGAGCAACATCGAGTGGGCCAGGACGCTGGAAAAAGCCGGATGTCACGTGGTCTATGGCTTGCTGGGGTTGAAGATTCATTGCAAGGCGGCGCTGGTGCTGCGGCGCGAGGGAGATGCGATCCAGCCGTATCTGCACCTGGCCACGGGCAACTACAACGTGGTGACCGCGCACCTCTACACCGATATCGGCATGTTCACCTGCCATCCGGAGATCGCCGCCGACACCATCGATCTCTTCAACTTTCTGACCGGCTACTCGGCCAAGCGGGACTACCTGAAACTGCTGGTGGCGCCGGTCAACCTTCGCGAGCGGATCGAGGCGCTGATCCAACGCGAGATCCAGCATCATGCCAAAGACGGCAAAGGCCACCTGGTTTTCAAAATGAACGCGCTGGTGGATCCCAAAGTGATCCGCTGTCTGTATCGTGCCTCGCAGGCGGGCATTCGGATCGATCTGCTGGTCCGCGGGATCTGCTGCCTGCGGCCCGGAGTTCCGGGGGTGAGCGAGACCGTTCGGGTGACCAGCATCGTGGGGCGGTTTCTGGAGCACAGCCGCGTCTTCTATTTCCGCAACGGCGGCAAGGAGGAAGTCTATCTGGGCAGCGCCGACCTGATGCCGCGCAATCTCAACCGCCGCGTGGAGTTGCTCTTCCCGGTGGAAGATGAGGAGTTGATGCGGCGCATCCGCGACGAGATCCTGGCGGAGTACCTGGTGGATAACGTCAAGGCGCGCCGCATGATGCCGGACGGCAGTTACAAGCGCGCGGCGCGCGGCGACGGGCAGATCGCGCTCAACAGCCAGGAGATCCTGATGGGCGTGACCCCGCGCGGGCGCAAGAAGGCACGCCTGGTCTGGTAACGGTGGGACAGGCGGAGCGCCTTTTGTCGCCTGTCAACTGCCGAATCTCAGCGTGCCGTTTCCCGAATCCGAACATTGCGGAACATCACGGTGCTGAAGCGATCGTGCAATTGCAGTCCGATGGGGCCGGTCTTGGACCGCGCCTCTTCTCCGGAGCCTTCCACCACCACCTGCCCGTTGAGGCGCACGCGGATGTTGGCGTTGCGCGATTCGATCTCCATGCTGTTCCACGCGCCGGGGCGCTGTACGCCGGTTTTGGCGGCCACCAGGCTATAGATGCTGCCGGACGGGTATTTCTCCTGGTCGTCGTCGATGATCTGGATCTCGTAGCCGATGTGCGCCGGGGTGGTTTTCGGGAACGCCGCCAGCTCCGGGCGGGCCGCGTCGGGTTCGTCGAACGCGCCGTGCGCGCGCGAGCGGTCGCGGATCGACACGCCGCTGTTGCCGCCGGCCGGAATCCAGTACTCCACGTGCAAATCGAATTCCCCGTACTCGGCCTGGGTGTAGAGCCAGGCCTGACGGCTGAGCCACCCGTTGTACTGCTGGCGCTCCGCCGGGGCCGTGCCCTGTGTCCGCTGGCCGAGCAGGCTGCCATCGGGGAGGACGCTCCATTTGCAGTCGCCGCGCGGTTCCCAGCCTTCCAGCGTCTTGCCGTCGAACAGCGGGCGCCAACCCAGGTCCGCCGGAAGCGTGACCTGCCCGGTGGCAGCCCACTCGGCGCCGCGCGCCAGCAGGGCCTGGAAGGACACATCGTCGAGATTGGGGTTCAATTCGTCCTTCCAGGTGTGCCCCAGCATGGTGGTGTACACCCGCCCGCGGCCATATTGCCGCACCCAGTCCATGGGCTCGCCCTGATGCGAGACTTCGGAGAAGGCGTAGGTCAGGATGTCGAGGCCCTGCGCGGGGCCGTGCTGGCCGTGCGTCAACTGCTCGGAGGGGTGCGCCCAGTGCGGCGGCAAGCCGCGCGTGATGGGGTGCGCGCCGTCGCGCACGAACACCTCGAAATTGTGGCGCGGACCGTGTCCCGGATTCAGGCCTTCGCCTTTGGGGACGCGGACTACCGCGCCGCCGGAGCCGATGGCGATGCCTTCGCCGAACGTTTTGTCGCGCCAGCCGAGGCCGATCATGTCGTTGTACGCCGGCCAGTTTAGGAAGGCGTTGTTGGCGGCGTGAAATACCACCAGGCCGCCGCCGCCGCGGACGTAGGTTTCTAGCGCACTCTCCACCTCGCGCGGCCAACGCGTGCCGGCGGCCGTGTGCCCGCCGTTGAAGTTGTCGATCACCACATCGTAGTGGCTGAAGTCCGGCTTCGCGGGCCACGTGCAGACGCTGACCGTGAAACGTCCCGAACCTTCCAGGATGCTCTGGATGGCGCGGGTGCCGGCCGCCCAATCGTGATTGTTCATGCCGTCGATCACCAGCGCCGAGAGCTTGGGTCCGGCGGCGGCCGAAGCGTAGAGTGAAACCACCATAACCAGAAGGAGTCGCATCATCATCAAACGGAACCCCGTAATCCCCGTAGAGCAGCCTTTCCAGGCTGCCATGCCCCCATTCCTGGGGGCATAGTCCGAGCACAGCCTGAGACTTCGTAGCTTACCCCAGATCGAAGACGAGTACTTCGGTGTTCGCATCGATCCCCCCAAGCCTTATCGATGCCTCGCCGGTGACGGCGGCCGCGTCGCCCGTGGCCAGCGGTTGGCCGTTGACCGTGGCCGCGCCAGAGATCGCGTGTACCCAGGCTTGCCGTCCCGGCTGCAAGCGGTGGCTGAGTTGCCCTCCGGCCTCCACCTGACCGATCAGGACCTGTGCGTCCTGGTGGATCTTCAGCGGGCCGCCACCTTCGGGCGACGCCACCAGCACCAGCTTGCCGAGCTTCTGTTCCTCCGTCAGGCTCAACTGCTGGTAGCTCGGCGGCAAGCCGTTGACTGCCGGTTCGAGCCAGATCTGCAGGAAATGTACCGGTTCCGTGTCAGACCCGTTGAACTCGCTGTGCACGATTCCCGTGCCGGCGCTGATGCGCTGGAGGTCGTTAGCGTGCAGCGTCTCCACATTTCCCATGCTGTCTTTGTGCGCCAGGGCGCCGCTCAGGACGTAGGTGAGAATCTCCATGTCCTCGTGACCGTGCGTGCCGAACCCCTTCCCGGGGCTGATGCGGTCTTCGTTGATCACGCGCAGCGGTCCGAAACCCATGTGCTTGGGGTCGTAATAAGCCGCGAAGGAAAAGGTGTGGTAACTATCCAGCCAGCCGTGATTGGCATGGCCGCGTTGGCTGCTCTTGCGAATCGTGATCATGGTGATTCCTCCTTCAAGCTGCTGCTTCTTCATTTCGGGCGGCGGCTGGCGCCAGTGCCGCCGCCAATTCCTGCAAACCAGTTAGATCCTCGGCGCGCACCAGCCGGCCATCGGCGTCGAACGCTCCACTCGACCGGGCGATCGCTAGTTGCTCGGGGATTACGGTCACCAACATCATCTCCAGCAGTTCGCGCAACTGGTGGAGCCCGCGTTTGCCGCCGCCGGGGCTCGGGGACGCACTCAGGATAGCCGCCACCTTGCCGCGGAAGACCGCGAGCGGGCGCTCACCGGCTTCGGGCCGCGAGATCCAGTCGAGGGCGTTCTTCAGCAGGGCGGGGAAGCTTCCGTTGTACTCCGGCGACGCGATGGCGAAGCCGTCGTGCCGGCGCGCCAGTTCCTTCAAAGCCTTGGCGGCGGGCGGGATGCCCTCTCCGGCTTCCAGGTCGCCGTCATAGATGGGCATGGGGAAGTCGCGCAGGTCGGCCAACGTGGCTTCCATCCCGGCATGGCGCAGCGCCTCGACCGTCTGTCGCGCCAGCTTGCGGTGAATGGAATCGAGGCGTGCGCTGCCTGCCAGCACCAGGATC
>JADGNT010000600.1 GCA_017883345.1 Candidatus Solibacter sp.
CCTTTCCGCGGCCCGCGGCCAGCAGTACACCATCCAGACGTTGGCCGGCACCGGCACCGCCGGTTTCGTGGGCGATAACGGCGCCGCGGCGGCGGCGCCGTTCAGCTCGCCGGGCGCGGTGGCGCTAGATTCCAAGGGCAACCTCTATATCGCCGACACCGGCAATCATTGCATCCGCATGATCTCTGGCGGCACGATCACCAACATCGCCGGCACCGGCGGCACGGCCGGTTATTCCCCCGATGGGACCACGGCCACCGCCGCGCTGTTGAGTTCCCCGGCCGGGTTGGCGTTCGATTCCAAAGGCAATCTGTACATTGCCGATACGGGGAACAACGTGATCCGCAAAATCACCGGCACTACCATCGCCACCGTGGCCGGCATCCAGGGGCAGGGCGGCGGTTACGGCGGCGATTTGGGACCGGCCACATCGGCGAATCTCTACGGGCCAACTGCCGTCGCTTTCGATTCGGCGGACAACATGTACATTGCGGACAATGGAAGCAGCCTAATCCGCAAGGTCGATATCAAAACGAACATCATCACCTCCTACCTGGGCTCCGGCGCCACCGACCAGAGACTGCGTAATCCCAACGGGCTGTGGTTCGATGCCAGCGGTGCGCTCTATATCGCCGACTCCGCCAACCAGCGCCTGGCCAAATACGTCGCGCCGACGCTGAGCAATTTCGCCGGCAACCTCACCGCGGGATTCTCCGGCGATGGCGGCCAGGCGGCCAAGGCTCAATTGAATAAGCCGGTGGGCATCACCATCGACGCAGCGGGGAACATCTACATCGCCGACACGAACAACAGCCGGATCCGTAAAATTACGGCGGATGGGACCATCACCACCATCGCCGGCAAGGGCGGAGCGGGCTACCTCGGCGATGGCGGAAGCGCCACCTCCGCGGTGCTGAACTTCCCGCGCTCTGTTGCCGTCAGTTCCAACGGCACGGTCTACATCGCCGACACCGGCAATCACGCGATTCGCGTGCTCAACCCGGCCTTTCCCACGATCAGCACCAACGGCGTGGGGAATGCCGCGAGTTTCGTCGCGCCAATTTCGCCCGGCGCCCTGGCCAGCATCTTCGGGACGGGGTTCGGCACCGCGACGTTCCTGGCCGACGACGGTTTCGCGTGGCCCATGAGCGCCAATTTGGTCAGCGTGAAAGTGAACGGCGTGGCGGCGCCTCTCTACTTTGTTTCGCCGGGGCAGATCAACTTCCAGGTACCTTGGGCCACGCCCACGACGGGTACGGTCAACGTCGCCGTGCTGGTCAACGGCGGCAGCGGCAATGTCGCCCCCGTGGCGGTTGGGACCGCGGCGCCAGGCCTGTTCTACGACCCGGTGAGCGGCGCTGCCATCGTGCAGAATACCCCCGATTACTCGCTGAACACCGCGTCGAATCCGGCGCCGGCCGGCAGTACAATCGTCGCCTACCTCACCGGTTCCGGCCCGGTGTCGCCCGCGGCCAAGGACGGCACCCCCTTGCGGAGCGACACGCTGACGTGGGCAACCTCCGCGTATACGGCGAAGATCGGCTCTCTGGCGGCGACGGTCTCCTTCGCCGGCCTCACGCCCGGCTTCATCGGCCTCGGGCAGATGAACATCGTGGTGCCCTCGACACTCACGCCCGGCGTTTATCCGCTGAGCGTCACCATCGACGGGCAAACCTCTAACTCCGCCACCATCGCCGTTAAATGAAGATGGGGACCCGGGGACAGACGGGACTGCCAGCGAATTCCCGGCAAAAGGCGCCGGAAATCCATGGCAGTCTCGTCAGTCCCCGGCCGCCCGCCTGTGCTACCCTCGACAAATATGCTGTTTGAAGCCGATAAGGTCATGTTCGAAATCTATCGGGAGACCGAGTACACCGGGCAGTACAGGGTCTGCTACTTTACCGAACTCCAGGACCACAATAAAGAGAGCGAAATCAATCACGCGCTCGCCGGAGAGCATTTTTTCGACGGCTTCATCAAGAATTTCCGCAAGGATGAAGCCAAGGAGATTATTGCTTCCCTGCTGGGGCGCCTCAACAACGGCGATCGTTTCGATGCCCAGGAAGTCGAGCGCGCGCTCGGCGACCACATGGCCTAGGGCGCTGCTTGCGCATCACGCGTTATCCCCATATCAGCGAGCCGCAATTCTTCGGCTGCGTGTCCGCGTTTATCGATTCCCTCTCCGGCGAGCTCAATGCGGCCACCATGTCGCTGCGGCGCCTCGCGGGCAGCCGCAAAGGGTCGGCGTTCGCCTATGAGATGACGCTGGACATGCACCGCTACGGCGCGATGATCGTGCTCGACCGCTGGTCCACCCTGGTGGGCGCGTTCGGACCGCACTTGGAGATCGGGCGGCACGCGGACATCATCGGGCGCGCGGACGTTCGGGTGCGCGCCGCGGAAGAAATCCTGGGCCGCGCCAACCTGCTGGTGGATGCCGCGCCGGCCTACAGCGAGGACGTGGTGGAAGCGTGCGTGGTGGCGTTCCAGGCGGTGGACGGCGTCTTCGCGGAAGAGCGCGCGGAGGCGGAGCAATCGGGCGGGCTCGGCCCGATGTTGCCCGAAGAGTACAAGGACGCTCGCCGCATCTTTTTGGAAGATCTGGCCGCACGGTAGCGGTTGCCGGGGAAGCGTGGAAGAATGCCCCCAGGAATGGGGGCATGGCAGCCTCTGAAAGGCTACGCTACAGGTTCGGGTACAACCTGCGCAACTCCTTGCGCAGGGGTTCCACGCTCTTGGCGTAAATCATCTTGTACGCCTCGCAGAAGTAATCCAGTTCCTCAAACTTCCCGTGCGGCCCATGCCGGAACTTGGGACATCCGCCGTGACAGATGGACTGGTACTGGCAGACCTGGCACTCGGGGTGGGCGATGGTCTTCTTCGAGGCGAAGGAGTAGCGCCGCGCGCGGCGCGCGATTTCGCCCCACGAGTCCACGGTCGCGTTGCCCAGTTTCCAGCCGCTCTCCACGAAAAAGTCGCAGGGGTAGACATCGCCGTTGTACTCCACCACCACGTAGCTGTCGCACGTCTCGTGCATGGTGCAGTTGCCCGGTTTCTGTCCGGCAAGGGCTTCGGCGATATTGTCGAAGCAGCGGATGCGCATCTTACGCCGCTGGGGCCACCACAAATCGAAAATCTCGCAGAGGAACCGCCCGTACTGCCGGGGCGTGATGGTGTAGGGCAGCGGCGTTCCGTCGGGCGCGAACTCCGCCAGGGGAATGAATTGCAGGTTATCGATGCCCAGGCTCCGATAGAACTTGTACAACTCGCGCGGCTTCTCCACGTTGGCCTGGCTGAGCACGCACAGAACATTGAAATCCACTTTCTCCGCCTGGAGCAGTTCGACGCTGTCGATGACGCGCTTCCAGGTGCCGCGCTTCTCCTTATTGAAACGGAAGCGGTCGTGGATCTCCTGGGGCCCATCGAGCGATACCCCGAGCAGCCACTGATACTGGCGGAACAGGTCGCACCAGTACTTGTCGAGCAAGATGGCGTTGGTCTGCAGCGCATTGCCGACCGACTGGCCCGAGCGGCCGTACTGCTGCTGGAAGGCCACCAATTTTTCGAAAAACGGCAGTCCGGCGAGGGTAGGTTCGCCGCCTTGAAACGCGAACACGCTGTTGGGGTACGAGTAGAACAGGTAGGTATCCACCAGGCGCTCGAGCGTCTCCAGCGTCATGCGGCGGCCGGGCAGCGCACTGTACGGGTCGGCCTGGCGATCCAGGTAGAAGCAATACTCGCAATCCAGATTGCACACGGCGGACGCCGGCTTGATGAGCAGCGACGCGATGCGCGGTACCGGACCGCCTTCGACACCCTCGACCAATCCCTGACCGAAAATCGGCAACGGTGACATAGCCAATGCGGTCATGGTATCGCAGGTGCTGGTACACTCCAAGCTGGATATCCGAATCCTATGTATCTGAAGGTCGCTCCGGAAATTCGTCGGGCGCTGCAGGGCGGGCGCCCGGTGGTGGCGCTAGAGAGCACCATCATTACCCACGGGATGCCATAC
>JADGNT010000601.1 GCA_017883345.1 Candidatus Solibacter sp.
AGCGTCACGGCGATGGAGTGCGGGCGTTGGTGCTTGGGTATGGGCCGCGACGAGACGCAGCCGCCGTTGCCCATGTTGCTGCCGCCGAACAACTCCGAATCCGTATTCAGAATCTCCTGGTAGAAGCCCTCTTCCGGCACGCCGAACTCGTACCCTTGCCGGGGCACCGGAGTGAAGTTGCAGCAGACCAGGATGAAATCCTTGGGGTCATGGCCGCGGCGCAGGAACGCGATGATGGAATTCTGGCCATCGCGGAAGTCCACCCACTCGAAGCCCGAATGGTGGAAGTCCACCTCATAGAGCGCGGGGCTCGCCCGATACAGCCGGTTCAACTCGCGCACCAGGCCCTGCAGCTTGCGATGGGGCTCGAATTCCAGCAGGTCCCAGCGTAGCCCCGCGTTGTGATTCCACTCCTCGCGCTGGCCGATCTCCTGCCCCATGAACAGCAGCTTCTTCCCCGGATGCGCCCACATGTAGGCCAGGAACGCGCGCACGTTGGCGTACTGACGCCATTCGTCGCCGGGCATCTTGTTGAGCAGCGACCCCTTGCCGTGGACCACCTCGTCGTGCGATATGGGCAGCACGAAATTCTCGGTGAAGGCATACAACAGGCTGAAGGTGATGCTGTTGTGCTGATACTTGCGATAGATGGGGTCGTTGCCGAAGTAGTCCAGCATGTCGTGCATCCACCCCATGTTCCACTTCATGGTGAAGCCCAGCCCGTTGAGGTAGACCGGCTTGGACACGCCCGGGAAGGCGGTGGACTCCTCAGCGATCGTGAACGCTCCGGGCACGGTATGCGCCAGTTCGTTGAAGCGCCGGATGAATTCGATGGCCTCCAGGTTCTCGTTGCCGCCGTACTGATTCGGAACCCACTCGCCGGGCGTGCGCGAGTAGTCCAGGTAGAGCATCGAAGCCACGGCATCCACGCGCAGGCCGTCGATGTGGAACTCCTTGAGCCAGAACATGGCGTTCGAAATCAAAAACGAGCGCACTTCGTTGCGCCCGTAATTGAACACCAGCGTGCCCCACTCCTTCTGCTCGCCCTTGCGCGGGTCGGAGTGCTCGTAGAGCGCCGTGCCGTCGAAGTAGACCAGCCCATGCGCGTCCTTGGGGAAGTGGGCGGGCACCCAATCGACGATCACGCCGATCCCCGCCTGGTGGCAGGCATCCACGAAAAACTTGAAATCGTCCGGCGTGCCGAACCGCGAGGTGGGCGCGAAATACCCGATCACCTGGTAGCCCCACGACCCGGAGAACGGATACTCCATGACGGGTAACAGTTCCATGTGGGTGTAGCCCATCTGCTTGACGTACTCCACCAGCTTGACCGCCAGTTCGCGGTAGGTGAGCATCTGTCCCATCGGTCCGCGCATCCAGCTTTCCAGGTGGACTTCGTACACCGACACTGGCGATTTCAGGATGTCGGAGGAGGCGCGGGCCGTCATCCACGCCGCGTCCTGCCATTTGTATTGCGAGTTGTCCCATACCCGCGATGCCGATTTTGGCGGCAATTCGCAATAGAAGGCGTAGGGGTCGGCCTTCAGTTGCTGGTATCCCGCGAAGCGCGATCGCACGTTGTACTTATACGAAGCGCCGGCGGCGAGCCCGGGCACGAACAGTTCCCAGACGCCGCCGTTGCGCCGCCGCATGGGGTGGCGCCGCGTGTCCCAATCGTTGAACTCGCCGGCCAGCGAAACGGTCTCCGCATTCGGCGCCCACACCGCGAAGCGTACGCCGGCAGCGCCCTCGCTGACCACGGGGTGCGCGCCCAGCGTCAGCCAGGCTTCGTAGAGCGTGCCTTCGGTGTGCAGGTAAAGGTCCGATTCGGAAATCTGCGGCCCAAAGCGGTAGGGGTCGTCGATCTCCACCTCGCGCCCATCCCACAGGTGGGCGCGCAACTCGTAGGGGACGGGTTCACCGTCCAGGGCGGCCACGAAGAAGCCCTGTGCGTGCTTCTTCTCCATCTCGTAGCGAGTGCCGCCCACTACTACCGCCGCCGCGTCCGCGTGCGGGAGAAATGCCCGGACTTCCCACCGCGGCGGACCTTTCTTCTTGCGGACCGAATGCGGTCCCAGGATGCCGAACGCATCCCCATGATATCCGTTGACTATCGCTTCAATTTCTTCGCCAGTCATGAGAACCTGTGAATTCAAGTATGGACGATTTTCCGCTCGACGTGCCCAAAGCCGAACTGCATCTCCATCTCGAAGGCTCGGTGGAGCCGGAGACTCTGTACGAACTCGACCCCTCCACTTCCATCGAGGAATATCGCGCCCTCTATCATTACACCGATTTTGACGCCTTTCTGCGCGCCTTCGGGGCCGTCGGCAAGCGCCTGCGGACTCCCCAGGACTACGCGCTGATTACGCGCCGCCTGCTAGAGCGGCTGGAGACGCAGAACGTGCGCTATGCCGAGATCATGGTCGCCGCCGGCGTGGTGCTTTGGAAGGGGCAGGAGTTCGCGCCCATCTTCGACGCCATCCGCGCCGCGGCGGTGGAGTCTGGGGTGCAGGTTCGCTGGATTCTGGATGCCGTCCGGCAGTTCGGCGTGGAACCGGCGATGCAGGTGGCCGCTCTCGCCGCCGAGCGTGTGGATCGGGGAGTGGTCGCTGTCGGCATCGGCGGCAGCGAAGAGCGCGGCCCCGCCAGTTGGTTCAAGGACGTTTTTGCGTTCGCCAGGCGTGAAGGACTGCACCTCCACGCGCACGCCGGCGAGAGCATGGGGCCGGAATCCATCTGGGACGCGCTGGCTCTGGGCGCCGAACGCATCGGCCACGGGATCGCCGCGGTGCGCGACGCCGCGCTGATGCGCCACCTGCGCGAGCGCGACATTCCGCTCGAAATCTGCATCACGAGCAATCTGGTCACGGGGGTGGTCAAGCGCATCGAGGACCACCCGGTGCGCCGCTTGTTCGAAGCGGGAGTGCCGATCGTGTTGAACTCCGACGACCCGGCGATGTTCCGCTGCTCGCTCGCCGGGGAGTACCGCCTGGCGGCGGAGCGGTTCGGGTTCACGGAAGCCGAACTCCGGCGGATCGCGGAGAACGGCTTCCGTTACGCGTTCGGGTGGTAAGATATCTGGAGGAGATATCCGTGCGATCTATCGCCCTCAAGCTACCCGAGGACCTTATGGAAGAGAGCGGACGCCTGGCCGAAACGCTCTGCGTCTCCCGCGCCGAATACATCCGGATCGCCATACGCCGGCTGAATCGTAAGACGGCGGCCCGCCTTCGCGCGGAACGCCTGGCCGAAGTTTCCAAACGCGTGCGCGAAGAAAGCATGAAGGTCAACGCCGACTTCGCAGCCATCGAGAGAGACCCGGATGCTTAAGCGGGGAGAGATTTGGCTGGCCGATCTGAACCCACCAAAGGGCACGGAACCCGGCAAGACGCGTCCCGTCCTGATCGTTCAGTCACAGGCCTTGTTGAATGCGGGGCATCCCTCCACTCTGGTCATTCCCCTCACCACGAAACTGGTGGACGATGCCGAGCCGCTGCGTATCCGAATTCCTTCGGCGGGGCGCCTTCCCCGGGAATCGGATCTGCTGATGGATCAAATGCGAGCCATCGACAACGGCCGCCTGGTGAAAGGCCCGCTCCTCCGTCTTTCCAACGTGCAGATGAAACAGATCGGCAGCGCCTTTCTGGAATTGATCGGCATCGAAACTTAGCGTTCGACTGGCGATAGGCCTGAGCGGCGAAGCCGGAATCAAGCCGGGAATCAAGAATGCCCCGAAGAATCGGGGCATAGCAGCCTAAAAGGCTACGCTACTAATGCGCACCGGGCCGAGCAGGCCGGAGGGCAGCAGGGGCGAGTCGGCGCGGTAGAACTGCTGCGTGGTGTAGGTGTACTTCTTGGCCGCGTCCGGCTGCTGGTCGCCGATCAGGCGGTTGACCCACAGGTTCGTCACTTTGACCTGAAGCGCGTTGGCGCCCGGCTTCAAAACGCTCGTCACATCCACCTGGAACGGCGTTTTCCAGAGGATGCCGAGCGGCTTGCCGTTGACC
>JADGNT010000045.1 GCA_017883345.1 Candidatus Solibacter sp.
TATCACGCGGCCGTGTTTGAAACCCACGAACCCTATCGCCTGTTCGTCGCCAACGATTGCGGTGTGTGGATGACAGAAGATTTCGCGGCGTGGACCGACGTCTCTACCTCGCTGCCGAATGCCATGATTTCGGATCTTGTGTATCACCATCGAGACCGGAGTTTGACCGCGGCGACGCACGGGCGAGGCATCTGGCGCGTTATTCTCTAGCCCATGGCGATCTTTGGGTATAAGATGAATTGTCCCTATTTGGGAAGGCAGTACACGATGAGGAGAATCTAATGGCAAAGAAAATCGCAAAGAAAGTCGCGCCGAAGCCCGTAAAGAAGGCCGCAAAAAAGGCTCCGGCAAAGAAGGCCCCTGCAAAGAAAGCTCCGGCAAAGAAAGCGCCGGTGAAGAAGGCTGCGGTGAAGAAGGCCCCCGCGAAGAAGGCCGCGATGAAGAAGGCCCCCGCGAAGAAGGCCCCCGTCAAGAGAGCCCCCGCGAAGAAGAACGTCGCGCCGCAGCCCCGGCCGACGACCCCCAAGCTGCCGATGCCAGAACCGCCCGCGACCTCCTTCACTTTTTAGAGCGTCGGGCCGTTGGTCTTTCAGGCGCGGACCAGCCCCAAGCGGGTTGGCCCGCGCCGGTTTTGTTTTGGGGCATGCAGAAAGATCGGCTCGCGCCAGGGCGCAACCACCCCCATATCCGACAACTCTTCGGCTACGCCCGGCGGAATCAGGATTTCGCCAAAAAGCCCAGGGCAGCAACTCGGCGTGCCCCACGGCAATCAGGTAGCGGAGCGAAGAGGTATTCGAGACCGCCAGCATCAAACCTGGCTGTGCAGCCGGTGCAGCAGGTCCGCCTCGGCCTCCAACTCTTCCGTCGAGTAGTCGTAGAGATCGACGTGGCGGGCCAGGAAATCTTCGGCCTGGACACGGGAAAGCCCCAGCAACTGGCCGACGTCGAACTGTGTCAACTGGTGCGAGCGGTAGCCCTCGAGGGCGAGGGCTTCGAGTGCCTCGCGGCCGGGATCGGGGTGTCTGGCGATATCTTCGGGCAGCTCGACGGTGATCTGCACGCGATCGGGATAGCATCATTTCGCGCGTGCTACAGGACATGATCGCACGCGGTCAGCTACTGAAGGCGGAAGACCGGTTGAGCGCTGAACCTAATGCGCGCCGTTTTTCATTTTGCGGGCGATCAGGAAGGCTAGCTCCATCGACTGCTCGTAGTTCAGGCGGGGATCGACTTCACTTTCGTAGGCGCGGGCCAGGTCCCCCTCACTGGGGCCGCTGGAGCCGCCCACACACTCGGTCACATTCTCTCCGGTGAGTTCGATGTGGACGCCGCCGAGTTGCTGGTTCAGTTGCGCGTGAATCTCGAAGGACTGTTCGACCTCGGAGTAAATATCCTCGAAGTGGCGCGTCTTGATGCCGTTGGCCAGGGTGTGAGTGTTGCCGTGCATGGGGTCGCAGATCCATACCGGCCTGCCGCCTTCGGCGCGGACGTACTCGATCAGGGGGGGCAGCCAATCGGCGATCTTGGCCGCGCCGAAGCGGTGGATCAAGGTGAGGCGGCCGGGGCGGCGATCGGGGTCGAGCATTTCGAGCCAGCGGGCCACCTGTTCGCGGGTGCAGCCGGCGCCCACCTTGATGCCCACGGGATTCTCGATGCCGCGCAGGTACTCCAGGTGGGCGCTGTCCGGATGGTTGGTGCGCAGGCCGACCCAGGGAAAATGGGTGAGCAGATTGAAATAGCCGGGGCGTCGCGGGACGCGGCGGGTCTGCGCCGATTCGTAGCCGAGGTGCAGGGCTTCGTGGGCGGTAAAGAAATCGATCTTGTCGGTGTCGCCCGCGCGGACACCGAGGACGTTCTCCACGAACTGGAGCGAATCCTTGATGGTCTGCACCATGCGGTGGTATTCGTGGGCGAGGGGGGAGTCCTTGGCCCAGTCGAGGTCGAAATATTCGGGATGGTGGAGGTCGGCGAAGCCGCCTTTGACGAGGGCGCGGACGAAGTTGAGCGTCATGGAGGCGCGCTCGTAGCCGCGGAGGAGGAGTTGGGGATCGGGACGGCGGGCTTCGGCGGTGAACTCGGCGCGGTTGATATTATCGCCGCGATAGGAGGGGAGGCTGACGCCGTCGCGGGTTTCCAGGTTGGCGGAGCGCGGTTTGGCGTACTGGCCGGCGAAGCGTCCGATGCGGATCACGGGGCGGCGCGCGCCGATCACCAGCACCAGCGACATCTGAAGCAGGACTTTGAGGGTGTTGGTGATGCGGGCGGGGGTACAATCGACAAAGCGCTCGGCGCAATCGCCGGCCTGGAGGACGAACTGGCGGCCGTCGGCGGCTGCGGCGAGCTGGTCGCGGAGGCAGAGGATTTCCCAACTGGTGACCAGGGGGGGGAGAGTGCGCAGGTCGGCGAGGACCCGGTCCAACTCGGCGGGGTCGGCGTAGCCGGGTTGTTGTAAAACAGACTTCTGCCGCCAGGAATCGGGTGACCACATGAGGAATCTTCAGGGTATCACCCTTCCAACAAAGCCAATGCTCGGCGGCCCGGCGGGTTCCCCGAGTGGGGGCGGAGCGCTAGGGCCCCACCCCGCTCTCTTGAGTGCGCCTGCCGCTGGAGGACTCCGAACCTCGGACAGCGGTCGCACCCAAGAACCTTATCGGCGCGAGTTCGGAGATGTTGAGGCGCCGGGACCTGTGCTCAGCGGCTTTACCACACCAGGCGCAGTTTCAAATCGATCTGACGGTTCCCCAACCTTTCGGGGGTGGAATTCGCCGCCAGTGAAGCAGCGGTGAACATGCCGGGATTCGGATTCGAAATGTTGTTGTTGGGAATGGTGAAGTGCGGCGTGTTGGTGACGTTGGAAATCTGTGCGGTAAATACGAGTTTGACCTGCTCGGTGAAGGAGAACTGCTTGGCCAGGCTGACGTGCGCCAGGTGGATGGGGTAGCCTTCCAGCGTGTTCATGCCGCAGGTGCCGTAACGGCCGGCGCTCGGGCTCGGGATGGTGAACGCCGACGGATTGAACCAGGTGGCAAGGGTCCGCGCGCCGGAGTTGGGGTCGCCGGTGCAATCGGGCAACTGGGTGACGAATCCCTGGCTGGCGTTGGCGGGGTCGGCGCCGGTGAAGAGCGGCGAGTAGTATTGGCCGGAGGCGAATGTGGTGATGGCCTGCACCCTCCAATCGCCGATCACACGGCCCACCAGGGGTCCGGTCTCGGAGAGGAAGCGGTGTCCCTTGCCCAGCGGCAGCGGCATGGTCGCGCCGGCCGTGAAGTAGCGCCGGCGGTCGCTCGCGTCCCTGGTCCACTGATTGGTCACGTTATAGGGGTCGGTGGTGTTGGCGTAGTTGCTGATGTTGTTGCCGTAAGTGAAGCTCGCATGGAAGCTGACCGCGCCGATCGATCGCTGCGCCGAAACCACGGCGGAATTATAGTGCCATTGGCCGTCGGTCCGGACCTCGTAGGCGCTCGCCCATATCGGGAAGGGCTTACGGGAAGTGGCGAATGCGGTGGTGCTGGCGCGCGGTTTATTGACGTCCAGGGAGTAGTTCATGTTTACGCCGCGCGACCCGATGTAGGAGAAGCGCAGCCCGATACCGCGCAGCGCGGCTTCCAGCGTCCCGTTGAACTGGCGGATCACCCCTTCGTCCGTCTTGGCAGGCAGCGCGGTGATGTTCTGTCCCGGCAGGAGGGAGGAGGAAGGGGTGGCCGGAAAGGGCTTGGGGAAGGTGAGCGCGGCCACCCCGGCGGTGATCGAGTTGGTGTAGGTCTCGGTCAGCGAATAGGGGTTGTTGGCGCTCAGCCGGCCGGCCGCGCCGTAGCCTTCGTTTTCGGTGAACTCGCCATATCCGCCGCGCAGTACCAGGCTGCCGGTCAAACGGTACGCGGCGGCGACGCGCGGGCGGAAGTTGGTGGTCTTCGCTTTGGGGACGACGTCCCCAAGCACGACCGTGGCGCCCTTGGGAAAGAAGCTGCTGACGGCGGTCAGCGTTCCCGGAGCAACCATCACCCGGTTGGTTGCCGGATCCCAGTTGGACATGTAGCCGTCGTCATAAACCGGCGTGGTGTAGTAATCCCAACGCACTCCATAGTCCAGCGTCAGCCGCGAGGTAACGCGGAAGGAGTCGCTCAGAAAGAGGCCGGACTGGGCCTGGTGAAGGGTGCGGTCCACTCGGCCTGCCTGGCGGGTGCTGGTGGACGGCAGGCCGAGCAGAAAATCCGCAAACCCCAGGCCGGAAAACGCGCCGGTGAAGGTGAAGTCGCCGTAGACGTTTTGGGGGACGGCTCCTTGCAGCCAGCGGTAGCGTTGATATTGGCCGCCCAGTTTCAGCGAGTGGCGGCCGGGAGACCAGGTGAGTGCATCCTGGACGGTATTGATGCTGTCGTCCCCCGCGGTGTTGTTGGTGTGGCCGCCGTCATAAACCATGGAAAGGCCGGTGAGACCGCCGATCGAAGCCCTAGGAAACCCCATGACCGAGTAGGCGTTCGGATTGACGCCTATGATGCCTAGACCGGAGACCACGGAATCGCCTTGCAGCGGACTGAACTTGCTTTCGGATTCGCCCTGGTTGAGTTTAACCGCGGTGTGGCCTACCGCGATCTGATTGGTGAGTCTGCTGGAGAGCGCCGTGACGCCGGAGACTACGTATCCGCGATACCGGACGCTCTGGGTGGAGTTCAGTTGTTCGCCCACGCTTCCCGACGCGATGGACGCGGTTTGATTCTGCATCCAGCGAAAGTACACCTGGCTGTTGGCCGACAGACGCTGGTCGACGCGGCCGAACGGCCAGTTGCCCACGTAGCTATCGGGGCCGTAGGGATGGACCCAGGTGTAGTTCTGGGTGAAAGTGTTGGCGGTGCCCGCATTCGGTACCGGATAATAGTTGGTCAGGTAGTGCGAAGACACCAAGGCAACGCGGTTGGAAGGGATTAAATTGTTGGGGAACGGAGTTCCGCTTCGGGGATCCCGGATGATCACTGGCTTGCCGTTGGGGGCGCTCTGGGCGGTCAGGAACTGGGTGAAATCGAAGGTCCGCATCTGCGCCGTGGGGACGTCGGCGTAAAGCGTCTCGCTGTAAGGAGTCTTTTGGTACATGCCGCCGCCATAGAAGTAGGTCCAGTGGGGGACGATCGCGCCGCCGAGTTCGCCTTGCACCTCGCTGAGTTTATACGAGGATTTTGCCGTATCGAAGTAAGACCTCGCGTTAAACGCCGAAGAGGCGCGCTTGTAGTAAACCAGTCCGTGGATACTGTCGCTGCCGTGCTTGGAGATCATTTCGATATGGACCGGCTTGGAGGCATCCACGCCGGGGTTGGCGATGGCCACCTCGATGGTCTCGAAGAAGGCCGGGTTTCCGGTCTGCGTCGTGGTGTCCTGCGCCACGCCGTCGAGCGCCCAGGTCTGCTGGTTCCGCGCCGTCACGCCGGAAATCACCAGGCCGGCCTGATTGCCCTGAGTGCCGCCCAGCGTGTTCCCCTGAACGGCCGGGGCTTGCGTCAGCAGGGGAAGCACCGAAGGGTGCAGGTCCACAAACGGAGCGTCTTGCCACGCGCGCTTAAAGTCGATGATGCCGGCCACCGTGCCGTTCTGCGATTGGACTGGAGTGGATGTTTCGTCCAGCCTGACCGTTTCGTCGCGCGCTTCCGGCTTGAGCTCGGCATCGAAGTGCCTCTCCTGCCCAGCCAGCAGCAATATGCCGTCGGCCTCAAAGGTTTGGAAGTGGTTGGCGTCGATTTTGACGATGTAGACCCCCGGCCTGAGGAACGGCGCGTCGTAGTGGCCGCCCGCGCTGGTGGAGATCTCGCGCACGCTCAGTTCCTTGCCCGACTCGAAGAGGACCAGTTGGATGCCCGCAATCGGCGCCCCGGAAGTATCCGTGATGGTCCCGCGGAGCGTGGCCGTCTCCGATTGCGCGAACAGCAAAGCTGACGGAATGAAAAAAAACAAAAATCGATTGAACCGGCGAAACATTGTGCCTCACTGTTGGTTCCGTTGCGGGCGCCAGAGCGTCGCGCGGCAAGGCATACCACTCCCCGCCGCGGCGGTGCTCCAGTTACCGCGCGGACCTGAATCTAGTTTTCTGAATATTATGACAGACTGCCTGATATACGTGGACTGCGGTGCGGCAAAATGCCGCCCCTGACCCCTAACCTCCGGCCGCAAGCCTCGGGCCGAAATAGTGCGACGCAACGCGTGCAATCCGCGTTACGGTATTCTAAGAGTACCGAGTTGAAACCCTGGAAGACAAGTGCGCGTCTGCTTTCTTTCAACGGCACGCCCGGAGTAACTCTGCGGGCACTCACTCTGTGAATTTCTTGCGCCACCAGGTGTGCATCATTGGCACATGGGTAATGGACGGCGCAGTTGGTTCCCGTAGTGACCGCATAAACCGAGGTAATCGCATGACAGAACCGAATCGCGGACGACGGGCAGTGGCGTTAATGTACGGGCTTCTCGCATTGACCGTGCCTGGTCTTCACGGGCAGGCTACCGGCGCCGGCGAGAAGAATCCGCCGGCGCCGGTAGCCGCCGCGGAGAAGACCAGTGACGCGCCCCCGCGAAAGTTGGCCATCGGCCTCCGCGTGCGGACCACGCCGGTGCGATCGTTCGGCATAATGGACAACGGCCAGACCATGAGCACCACCACCGTGTCCAAGACAAATTACGATTGGAATTACAACACGACCTCTCACTCGTTCCTCCTGGGAGGCGGGCTGGCTCTTGAGATGCCGCTTTCGCGGCGCACCGTGCTCACCGCCGAAGTGCTCTTCAACCGCCTGCGGTACACCAAAGTCACCGATACGTATTGGGGCATCGACGACCCCAATACCTCCGCCGACGAGCGCTCGCACACGAAAACCACGGAGGATACCAAAGCCCGGCTATTCGATCTTCCGGTGCTGCTGCATCGGAATCTACGCTCGTCCGGCTGGCTTTCGCATCTTTACCTCGCCGGTGGAGCCACCGCGCGCCTGGCCTCTACCGTGCGCACGACGAACAACATCACCAACGCGGACGCCACTACGGCGAACAATCAGACTACCGCACAGGTAGCCAAGCGCCTCCTGATCGGCGCGACCGTGGGAGCGGGCTTCCGGTTCATCGATGAATTCAATATCAAGGTGACTCCGGAGATCCGCTACACGCGCTGGAATGGGATGACCTTTGCCCAGGACTCCACGCGCTCGCCGCGCAACCAGTTGGAAGTGGGGATCGGATTCAGCCGGTAGCGCAAGGGCGCGAGCAAGCGTAAACTGGAAGGAATGCGTTTTCCAGCCGTGGTTATTCCCGCGGTTCTCCTGGTGGCCGGAGCCGTCTATTTTTTCGCCAAGGCCAAAGAGAACGCCGGCCCCTTCGCGGGCGGCTCGCGATTCGACCAATCGGCGCCGGCGCCCGCTCAGAACATGCTGGACGATGAGTATGATCGGGCGCTCCTCCGCAGCCTTCTGGAAAGCACCAGCCTCAGCGAAGGTCAGGCCAACTCTCTAGTCGGCGCTGCCGGCCGCCGGTACATGCGGCGCAAGCGAGCCTACGCCGCGGCGAAACAGGCCGTGGATACCGGTAAGGCCGCTGCCGGCGCGCTGGAACCTCTGCGGCGGGAGATGGAACTTGCCCGCAAGGTGTGCGATGTCGCCGAATCGCTCGGGCGGCGCAACTATGAATTGGCCGCGACGGCCCAAGCCGACTGGGAACTGGAGCGGCGTCTGGCCTACATCCCGTCCACCATGGTAGGGCTGACCGAGCGCTTCGACGGCGGCAGCGCGTTCACCGATGTGGATTTGGCGGAGATGGAGCAGTCCTTCCTCAAGCATTTCGGTAAGCCGCTGCCGGTGAGCAGCCGGGGTGAGAGCGCCATCCACCGCGCCATGGGCTTCGACCATCGTGGGCGCTTCGACGTGGCCGTCAGCCCGTCGCAACCGGAGGGAGTCTGGGCGCGGCGCTACCTCACCGAAAAACACGTCACCTTCCTGGCTTTCCGCAGTGCCGTGCCGGGAAAGGCCACCGGGGCGCACATTCACATCGGTCCGCCCAGCAGCCATCGAGCGCCCAAGGGCTAGCCGCCCGCGCCCGTCCGTAGAGCGGGCGTCCCGCCTGCCATGCCGGTATTCGTACTGGCATTTTTCGGAGAACGTCGGCAAGGACGCCGACGTGGCAACCTGAAAGGTCGCGCTACGGGGCGCCGTCCGTCAGTCCGTACCGATTCTGCCAATGTACCCAGGCCGAGTGGACGATCCGGATTACGTCGGATTTGTCGAACGGCTTGGACAGCAGATCGAATGCGCCGTCGTTGACGAGTTCCGCCCACAGGCGATCGTCGGCCAGCCGGGAGGTCACGATCACACAGGGCGGCGCGGACAAGTCCTTGCTTGCCTTGAGGATTTCCCGCCAGGCCTCCGGTTGCCCGTCGCGATCGCACAGCACGATGGGAATTCGGTTCGCGCGCAAGGCGGCGAGTGCGGACGCGAGTGTCGGGCTTGGCCGGAGCGTCAATCTGGAATTCGGGTATAGGGTCAGGCTGGAATCACGGAAGGTTCGCGCCAGGACCGCGTGATCGTTTTCGGCCGGGCTGAGCGACAGAACCGTGATCGTGCCAGGCGTATGGCTAGCGGGCGGCTCAGACATCGAACCGGACCTCCTTCCTATGCGGAAAACCACACCAAGGCTCGCCCGGTGCTCGACGCCAGCCCCCGATTGGGGGAAGCCGATGATGATTCGGTCAGAGGCATGCGCGCCGTTGGCAGTTTGAATAAAGTGAAACAAGTCCCTCACCTGCACCGTTGACAGCTAGACGCGATCGACACCGGCTCCGGTGACTAGCCCTTTGGAGCCATGACCTCAATCGGAGCCGCGACCGGGGTACCCCGGTCGCGGCTCTGCTTGGAGTACCGCGTCGCACCAGGTAGACACGGGATTACCAGATCTGGTACACTACGTGCTGTCCCTTTAGATAACGCTCAGTGGGAGGTTCGTATGCCCGTTTGGAACGGACCGCTTGCACCAATGAGGATACATGGCACGCAAATCGGGTAAACAGTATCAAGCCGCCCAGAAGCAGGTCGAAGCCAAGGATTACCTCCTGGAACAGGCCATTCCGCTCATCAAGAAAATCAAGTACGCAAAATTCGACGAGACCGTGGAAGTACACATGCGTCTCGGTGTCGATCCCAAGCACGCCGACCAGATGGTCCGCGGCACCGTCCTCATGCCGAACGGCCTCGGCAAGTCGAAAAAGGTGCTGGTGATCGCCAGCGGCGACAAACTGCGCGAAGCGCAGGAAGCCGGCGCGGATTTCGTGGGCGGCGAAGACATGGTCAACAAGATTCAATCCGAAGGCTGGACGGATTTTGACGCCGTGATCGCCACTCCCGACATGATGCGCTCGGTCGGTAAGCTCGGTAAGGTCCTGGGTCCACGAGGCCTGATGCCGAACCCGAAGACGGGCACGGTAACGGTGGATGTAGTCAAGGCCATCAATGAAATCAAGGCCGGCAAAGTGGAGTTCCGCGTCGACAAGACCGGCATCATCCACGCCCCGGTTGGCAAAGTCAGCTTCTCGGCCGAAAAGCTGGTGGAAAACGCGGCGAGCCTGATTACGGCGGTGATCAAGGCGAAACCGGCGGTGGCCAAAGGCAAGTACGTGAGAAGCGCCACGGTCTGCTCCACCATGGGCCCGGGCGTGAAGCTCGATACCTCGCCGTTCAGTGTGAAGGCGGTCGTCTAAAGCCGTAACAGGTGTTCCCATGAAAAAGAAGGAAGACAAGAATAAAGACCTCGCGTCCCTGCGACAGGATCTCAGCGACCTCAAGAACCTGTTCGTCACCGGCTACGAGAAGCTGAAGGTCAGCCAGGATTTCGAACTTCGCAAGGTAGTTCGGAAGGCCGGCGGCAAGTACCGTGTGATCAAGAACAACCTGGCGGAGCTGGCCGGCGAAGGCACGCCGAGCCAAGAGGTTCTCAAGGATCTGCGCGGGATGACGTCCCTGGCCTATACCACGGACGATCCGGTGGCGCTGGCCAAGGCGCTGACGGCGTACGCGAAAACCAACCCTTCATTTACCTTCAAGGCCGGCATTGTGGAAGGCCGGGTGATCGACGTCAAGGCTATCCACGAGTTGGCGGCGATGCCTTCGAAGGAAGTCATATTTGCCAAACTGCTCTACGTGATCAACGCGCCGGCGCAGCAACTGGCGACGGTAATCAACGCCGTCGGCCGCAACCTGGCGGTGGTAGTAGATCAGGGCGTGAAGGAAAACAAGTTCTCGGAGTAATTTGGCGGCAGGCAACGGAATCCCCCGCGGTTTAGGGGTTGCGCGGCCGGTCGCGAAAGAGCCCCACCCAATTTTTCGAATACATAGGAGTTTGAAATGGCGGACATTAACGCAATTGCGGAACAGATTCAGGGCTTGACGCTGCTCGAGGCCTCTCAGCTCGTTAAGCTGCTCGAAGAGAAGCTGGGCGTCTCGGCGGCGGCGGCGGCACCGATGATGGTGGCCGGCGGGGGCGCGGCGGCAGCGGCTCCGGCCGTAGAGGAGAAGACGGAATTCACGGTGGTTCTGACTGGCGTCGGCGCCAACAAGATCAACGTCATTAAGGCGGTTCGCGAAGTCACCAGCCTCGGCCTGAAAGAAGCCAAGGACTTGGTGGATGGCGCGCCCAAGCCGATCAAGGAAGGCATCAGCAAGGACGAAGCGGCCACCATCGCCAAGAAATTCACCGATGCGGGCGCAACCGTCGAAGTGAAGTAAATCTCGCGGCCGGTCCAATTGGCCCGGCCAACCGGCTTCCCGGTGTGGGAGGCCGGAGTGTTTTTGGGGTTTGACGCGGGGCGTAAGTCCTGTTAGACTGGATAGTTGGGCCTTCGATTCAGCGACTCGATTCCCAATTGGTGACTGTGCATCCCAAATCCTGGAACTTCAATTGCAGTCCGGGCAAGACTGCGGAGAGGGCATCTCTGTGCGTCACTGCGCCCGCAACTCTAACACAGGATTGGTGCGCCCGCACTCCCGCAGCTCAGATTCCCGCCGGTGGGTCACGTAAAGTAAGGATCGCCGGCGCTACCCCACCCCAGCCCTTGTTTCATCATCCGGCGCTCCGGGAGGCATCACCTCCAGGGGCGCTATTGGCTTTGTACTGATAAGCACCGTTTTCTGGCTTTGGCGGTTCGGCCGTCTGGAGTTTACGAATGGATACTCAACATACCGGCGCTGCTCCCGAGCGAGTTGATTTCTCTAAGATCAAGACCTCGATTCCCATCCCGAACCTGATTGAGGTTCAAAAGAAATCATACGAGCGGTTTTTGCAGATGGACTTGCTGCCTAATGAGCGCGAGGACATCGGCCTGCAGACCGTGTTCAATAGCGTGTTCCCGATCTCGGATTTTCGCGGCGTGAGCGATCTGGAGTTCGTCGATTACTCGATCGGCAACTGGGAATGCAAGTGCGGCAACCTCAAGGGGTTGCACCATCTGCGGTCGACCTGCCGCAGTTGTGGGGCCACCATCCGCACGGACCCGTTCCACGCCGGCGACATTCTGTGCCACCACTGCGGCACCTTCAACAAGAACGTGGTGACGTTCTGCAACAAGTGCGGCGACCCGGTGGGTTTGCAGCTCAAGTACGACATGCAGGAGTGCCAGGAGCGCGGCATGACCTATGCGGCGCCCCTCAAGGTCACCATCCGGTTGACCGTGTATTCCAAGGATCCCGAAACCCAGAAGAAGAGCGTCCGGGACATCAAAGAGCAGGAAGTGTTCTTCGGTGAGATTCCGCTGATGACGGATAACGGCACGTTCATCATCAACGGCACCGAGCGCGTGATCGTCAGCCAGTTGCACCGCTCGCCGGGCGTGTTTTTCGAGAAGGTGCAGGCGCAAGGCTACTACCTTGGCAAGATCATTCCGTATCGCGGAAGCTGGGTCGAGTTCGAGTACGACAACAAGAACATCCTGTACGTGCGCATCGACCGCAAGCGCAAGTTCTACGGCTCGGTTTTCCTGCGCGCCCTGGGTTTGAAGACGGACGAACAGATTTTGCGCGCGTTCTACCGCGTCAGCAAGATGGAAATCCGCGACAAGAAGCTGTTCTGGAACGTGGATGAGAACCTGACGGGCCTGAAGCTTTCGCATGCCATCGCCACCAAGGGCGGCGATACGGTGGTGGGACAGGGCAAGAAGATCACCCCCTCGCTCTACAAGGAACTCCTCAAGGCCAAGATCGAGAGGGTGGAAATCGCGCCCAACGATATCGAAGGCGCGTATGTCGTCGCCGACGTGGTGGATATGACCACCGGCGAAGTCATGATCGACGCCAACAGCGAACTGACGGCGATCGTGCTGAGCAAGCTCATCGAAGCCGGCATCAACGAGTTCGAAGTCTTCTTCCCGGAGCGCGACGACGTGGGCTCGGTGATTGCCACCACCATCCGCAAGGACGCCGTGAAGGACCAGCGCGACGCGCTGATCGAGATTTACCGCAAGCTGCGTCCCGGCGATCCGCCGACCGTGGATACCGCGACCCAGTTGTTCCAGGGCATGTTCTTCGACCCGCGCAAGTACGATTTTTCGCGCGTGGGCCGCATGAAGTTCAATATCAAGTTGTACGACCGCAGCGACTCCACGGCGCTCGACAAGCGCACGCTCGATTCGGAAGACTTCAAGAGCACCATCAAGTACCTGCTCAAGCTGCGCAAGGGTATCGGCGCGGTGGACGACATCGATCACCTGGGCAACCGCCGCGTGCGCGCGGTGGGCGAGTTGCTGGAAAACCAGTTCCGCATCGGCCTGGTGCGCATGGAGCGCGCCATCAAGGAAAAGATGAGCGTGTACCAGGAGATGTCGACGGCCATGCCGCACGACCTGGTGAACGCCAAGCCGGTGATGGCCGCCATCCGCGAATTCTTCGGGTCGAGCCAGCTCTCGCAGTTCATGGACCAGACCAACCCGCTGAGCGAGATCACGCACAAGCGCCGTCTTTCGGCCCTTGGACCCGGCGGATTGAGCCGGGAACGCGCCGGATTCGAAGTCCGCGACGTGCATCCCACGCACTACGGCCGCATCTGCCCCATCGAAACGCCGGAAGGTCCGAACATCGG
>JADGNT010000046.1 GCA_017883345.1 Candidatus Solibacter sp.
GCGGCCGGCTGCGCGGTCCTGGGCGCGAGTGTCGCCGTTGATGGCGCCGTTGATCGCGCCGGCGATGGCGCCCCCGATTCCGGAGTTGTTGCCGCCGCGGGCGGGGCCGGGGTTGTTACCGCCGCCCCAAATGAGGTCGAAGGTATAGCCTTCGGAGCCGCTATCGGGATCTTCAATGTGGACGACGGCCATTCCTCCGTTGCGCGGATCGCGGAGCAGTTGCTGGCGGCCGCGGCCATCGACGCCGGCAAATCGGAAATCGGCCGGGTTGGCGGGGAGGGATGCGCTGCACTCGAAGCGGCGCCACTCCGCCGGGCGGCCCGAAATATTCCTGATTGTTCCCTGGTCGCCGCGGATTTCGACATCAGCGGCCCCATCGACCACCACTTCTATGGTGCACTTGCCGCGATCGCCGCTGCCACCGGCGACCATGGTGGCGCGGCGTTGGTACTGTTGCGCACCTGCCAGCGACGCCACGACGAAGACTGCTGCGAATACGGTGAGTAAACGATACATAGATCTGGCTCCCAGAGACGATAGGAGCAACTGGAGGGCCACAGCCGGTGAGCCCGGGGGAAGACCGGGGACAACTGCGCCGGAAAAACCCGGGGACAGACAACGAATTTTCGGCAAACTGCGCCGGAAATTCATGTCTGTCCCCAAGCGCCGCGGAGAGCGTCGAGCACTCCTTGCGCGGTGGTGCGCCAGGAAAACTGTGCCGCGCGGAGCGGACCGGCGGCGGCGAGCCTTTCGCGAAGTTCGCCATCCGTGACCAGGCGATGCATCGCTCTGGCGATGGCGGAAGGGTCGCGCGGATCGAATTTCAGGGCGGCGCCGGCGGCGATGCTGTTCATCGGCTCGATCTGGGAGCAGCCGGTGGGCACGCCGGCGGCGAGCGCCTCCAGAACCGGCAATCCGAAGCCCTCGAACAGGCTCGGGTAGAGAAACGCCGAAGCGCGCGCGTAGAGATCGTACAACTGTTCGCGCGGAATCCAACCGGGGAAATCCACGCGATCCGCCAACTGAAGGCGATCGCGCAGGGCATGCAGTTCCGCCGAGAAGAACCCGTGGATGCCGCTGACCACGAGGCGGTACTCCGGATGCCGTTCGCGGAAGGCGGCGAAGGCGCGCAGCAGGCCATCCAGATTCTTGTGCGGGTGCAGGGTCGAGACAGCGAGTAGGAACGGCTCGGGGCGGCGGCAGGCGGCCAGCTCGAAGAAGTGTGGATCGACGCCCGAGGGCACGGTACGGATCTTGTCGGGCGGCAGGCGGTACCAGCGGCGCAGGTCGTCCGCCGTGGCGCCGGAGACGGCCACGATCCGGCGTGAGACCGTGACGCTCCAGAACAGAAAGAAATTCCAGAACGGCAGATCGAACCAGCGGAAGTATTCGGGGTGCCGCTTGTGCTGCAGGTCGTGAAACACCGTGACCTGCGGACAGCCGCAAAGGATGGGCGCGGTGAAGCCGGGGTTGAAGAGCACGTCGAGCCGGTGGCGGGCGGCGGCCAGGGGCAGCACGGTTTGCTCCCAGAGGAGGCGCGCCGGACGGTTGACGGCACGTACGGCTTGCGGCACGCGGGTGAAGTTGGCCTGCGCGGGGACCAAGTCGGGGCCGGTTTCGCGATTGGTGAAGACGAAGTAGTGGTTGTCGTGGTCGATTTCAGCCAGTGCGGTCAATAGCGACCGCAAGTAGATTTCGGTGCCGCCGACACCGCCCGGAATCAGGTAGAGCGCGTTCACCCCGATGCGCATGTTCAGCGGCCGCTCAGGCGCTGTTGGGCCTGGGCGAGCCCCTCTCGCGCGGGCGCAAGCGAGGAGTCGAGCGCCAGCGCGTGCTGGAATTCGGCGACGGCGGCGGCGGGCTGGTTGGTCGCCAGGTACACCTGTCCCTTGTACATATAGGCGATGGCGAGGTTGGCGTCGAGCCTCTCGGCGGTATCGAAAGCTTGCATCGCCTCCTTCCATTCGGAACGTTTCGCGTGGATATAGCCGATCTGCGTGTAGATGTGCGCCGAGGGATCGATGGCGGCGGCCTGGTGGAACTTCTCCAGCGCCTTTTCGGGCTGGTTTAAACCATCGTAGGCGAGTCCCCAATCAAGCAGCAGGTCGGCGGTGGGCGGCTTCAGTTCGGCAGTTTTCTGGAATTCGGCGACGGCGATATCGAAGCGGCCCTGGTCGAAGTAGGCGAAGGCGAGTTGGAAGCGGGCGCGGACCTTGTTGGGCGATTTGAGGGCGGTATCCTGCCAGAGGCTGAGCGGACTGCTCCACACTTCCGCGCGGGCGTGGGTGGCAAGGGCAGCCGCCACCATCAAGACCGCGGCGCCCATGGCCAGCACCTTGGGCTCGACCTTCAGCCGGCGGAGCAGGTCGATCGAGATCAGGATCAGGCCGAGCATCGGCAGGTACATGCGGCGGTCGGCGATGGGGTCTTTGATGGGCAGGATGCTCGAAGTGGGGGAGAGCAGCACCAGGAAGACGAAGTAGCCGTAGCCGGCCAGGGGAAAGCCGCGGCGGTACCGCCAGGCGGCCGCGGCCAGCACAAGCAATCCGGCGAGGCCGAAGATCGCGCCGTGCTCAAAGATGCTGTGCGAGATGGGGAAATCCCAATCCACATTGAGATTGACCGGCAACAGGAAGTTGAACAGATAGGCGAAGATAGCGCGGAACTGGGTGAACAGGTATTGATACCAGGTGAAGTCCTTCATGGCGAAGCCGGCGCTGCCGCCGGTACCCGCGCCGACGATTAGCCTCCAGAAGAGCGCAACGCCGCCGGCGGCCCCCAGCGCCAGAACGACGTAAAGCTTCCAGTTGGCGCGCAGGCTGCGCAGAGGGAATTCCGGGTTCCACCAGAAATCGGTTAAGACAAATAGCGCGGGCAGGACCACCGCCTGTTCCTTGCTGAGCAAGGCGGCTCCGAAGAGGAGTACCACCGAGAGGACGCCGGACCAGGAAATGGCCGGAGTGCGCCGGTAAAGAAAGGCGGCAAAGGAGGCGCTGGCAAACATTCCGCAGAGGGCATCCGAACGGCCGGAGATATAGGCGACGCTCTCGGTCTGCAACGGGTGCAGCAGAAACAACACCGCACCGAAGGCCGCCCACGGGGTGCGGCTCGATTCCTGGACTCCGGCCCACTCGAGGAGGCGTCGAATCACCAGGAAAACGAAGATGCCGGCCAGCGCGTGGATCAGGATATTGAAGAGGTGATACGAGGATGTATCCTCCAGGGAGATCCGGGAATTGACCCAATAACTGAACATCAAAACCGGGCGCACCGGGCCGATCCACCAAGCGAGCGATTGCGACGCGGTGGGCATCGCATAATGCTGGCTGTTGTCGTCGAACAGAAACGCCGTGTGCATGGCCGGGCCGTAGGCCCAGAAGAGCCCGGCCAGCGTCGCCAGAGCGGCGCCGTACCACGACCCGGTACGCGTGAACCAGGGACGCGTGGCGGGGGCCTCCGCCCGCGCGGATTTAGACTTCCTGGCTTTCATGATTCCTGAGGTTTTGAAGGTGATATTCGAGGATGGCCACGCGTTGCGCGAGGGCGATATTGTTATCGCGCAGGTGCGAAACGATGACCGAGAAGCGGAAGAACATGATCAGAAAGACGCCGCCGGCGAGCAGGAAAAGCGTCAGCGGGGAATCCGGCAATCCGATCAGGTTGCGCACCGCGTTGAGCAGCAGGTGCGCGCGGGAGAGAATCAGCATGGCGGCGGCGGCCAGCAGCCAGCTCACCGAATACTCCACCCGAATGTGCGCCCGGCGCACGCTGACCAAGACCATGACGAGCAGGATGACGCTCAAACCGGTGGTGACGTTCAAGAGGCGGTCCATCTATCCTCCAGCGCCGCGCTCGCGCTGCGCGCGGTGATAACGGCGATCGAATTTCAGTACGTTCACAAAAACTCCGAGAAGCACGTGCAAGACGTAGTAGAGAGATCTGAGAGCGGTGATAGTCGAGCGGCCGGTGGTGCGAGGCCGCATCTTGCAGGGCACCTCTTCGAAACGGAAGCGGCGCCGCTGCAAGACCACGAGGGCTTCAATCTCGGGGTATTCCAGCGGGAAACTCTGGCGGAACACGTCCAGCGCACGCCGGTTGACGCCCACGAAACCGGAGGTGGGATCGTGCACCTCCTTGCCCAGGACCGGCCGCAGCACCAGGCGAAAAAAGCGGATCCCGAGCGCGCGGACGGCGCCCGTCCGCGAACCGTTGTCGGCGACGAAGCGCGAGCCGATCACCATTTCGCAGCCGGTAGTCTTGAGCTTCTCGTAGACGCGGGGAATATCGCTGGCGTCGTGCTGCCCATCGCCATCCACCCGGATCACGTATTGGAACCCGAGTTCGTAGGCCAGTTTGTACCCGGCCTGCACGCAGCCGCCGAGTCCGAGATGGTGGGGCATGGGCAACACTTCGGCGCCGGCCTGACGCGCCACCGCAATGGTGCTGTCCGCCGAGCAATCGTCGATCACCAGCACCGGAACTCCGGGAACGTGTTGGTGGATTTCAGAGACCACGCCGCCGATCGCGGCCTCCTCGTTGAGGGCGGGCACGATGACCAGCAGGGAGTCGTGTGTGTTGGGGGGGATCACAGCGCGGCCATCCTTCGGGCGCTGATGGCGTGACTGCGCAGCAACTGCCGGAAGACGGCGGGGGTGATGCGGGCGCGCGCGCGAATCTCTCGCCGCTGGCGCCACAGGCGCCCCAGATTGCCGAGCAGGGCGGCGTGGGCGCGGACGACGTACCAGAGCATCCGGGGCCCGGCGTTGCCCTCGGCGCGGAATCGCGCGGCGCTTCCCTGGCCCTGGAAAATGTACCAGGCGTGCCACAAATATCGCGCCAGGGCGACGAACGGGGCGGCCGGCAGCATACGCCCCGGAAAGTTCTTGACCAGTACGAACAGGCGGTTGCGTTCCACGTAGTAAGCCTTGAGCGGCGAGGCGTGGCCGGCGGAATGCGAGTAATGGTGCTCCACCACGGCCTGGGGGACATACAGACACTTCCAACCGGCCCAGCGGGCGCGCAAGCCGAGATCGGTATCTTCACAGTAGAGAAAGAAACTGTCGTCGAAGCCGCCGACGTCTTCCAGCATAGTGCGCCGGTAGAGAGCCGACGAGCCGCTGGCCAACAGGACTTCTTCCAGCACCGGAAAATCCTCGGGGAGCCGCCCGTGGCCGCGCTGCTTGCTGCTGCCGTCGCGCGCCACCAGCATGCCGGCGGAATCCAGGCGGGGCTCACCGAAAAGGCGCACCTGGGAAGCGCACATGCCGGCGTCGGGGCGGGCCACGAGTGCGGAGACGAGCGCTGCCAGCCAGTCCGGATGGGCCACGGCATCGTCGTTGAGCGTAGCCACATAGGGAGAATTGGAGGCGCGAACCCCCTGGTTGATGGCCGTGCCGAAGCCTGCGTTGCGCGTATTCTCAATCACGCGCGCGCCCGGCGCCGTGCCATTGCGGCGTACCAGGCCGTGGCCGCTATTGTCGACGATCACCACTTCGAGATCTGGCCTCGTCTGCCGGGAGAGGGATTGCACGCACTCCAGAAGCCTCGAATCCGCAGCGAGGGTGGGGATTACCACCGTTACGAGGAAGTCAGGCAATTCTTGATTCTACCCCGCGGAGGCGGCTGGGGGTGGCGAGGTTCGGTTTATGGATGCTCGACATGGAAGTGGGGGCACTGTGGGGGCCGGGGCTCGGCGCAGCGGGCGCCGGCTGGGGTGGGGCGGCAACGGGAGGTGCAAGAACGAAGCCAATTTGGGCAATTATATAGTTGACTAAGCGAACCAAGTCGGGCTATGCTAGCAGCGGCGTGACAGGCCAGCCTGGGAAAAATCGATACATTGAGGGCTTTCTGGCCGGGCAGGTGGTCGCCTACTGCGAGCGGGTAAACACGGGCTCCAGCCTGGCAGCTCAACTGGCCTGCTCAAAAATATATGCGGACAAGCTGGTCCGCCTCATCGCACAGGAGGGCTACAAATCACTCGTCCGACCATATAAGCCCGACCGGGTCGCCCTCTGGATCTATCGCGATAAATTAGTAAAACGTCTTATTGACCAAGCGCGGTCCGGTCCCGAATCACCATCGGAACGGGATATGTGGAGCACTGGGAAACTCTTCGGATACGCGGACCGCGAAGTGGTCAACTTTATTAAGCGCTCTCGGGCTACGTGAGTTTCTCTTGCAGAATCCAGTCTGCACCAGTGTTCGGACACGTCGCTTTTTTTGCGCATGGAGCCAATTTGTCGCCCTTGTTGAAAATCTCCGTATTCAAGCAAGCAGACTGCTTATAGCGGCCCGTCTCGTTCGAGATGGTCCCCACGTGGAATTTATCACCTACATTTGCCATTTTGATGGTTTCTTCGCCATAAATGATACATCCTATTTTGACCGTGCGCTCGCACGGCACATCGCAGGCGGGTGTCAAGAGGAACCTGCTGGGTCTCAAAGACCCACAGGCCTACAATCAGGAGGCCTTCTTCGCCCGCTTCCTTGCCCGCGCGCGCTTGATCCTAGCCTCTTCCTTCAGAAGCGCGACTTTTGGAACGGTCAGCGAAGCGCGGAACGCGCGGTCGAAGTTCTCAAATTGGTTCTGGCCTTCGCAGCGCGCCGAAAGTTCGGAAACTGTTTTTGCCTGAAGGTCTGGATCGGTCTTCATTGCGCGGGCTTCTCCTCGGGCCTGATGCATGTGACCCTGATGAGGTCGGTGCGGTGCATGGGCTTGCTTGCCTTCTCCGTTGTAATAAACTCCTCTGCGCCTGCAAATACCGCACAGGCGATGTGAAGGGCGTCTATGCCGCTTATGCCCGTCTTGCAGCCCTCGGCCATAGCTTCCCTGATGAGGCTTTCACTTGTTGGAATGCAGCGGATGTTCGCCCGGAAGAAGGTTTCATAGAAGTCAAGCTCGGAATGATTTGCGTGGAACGTCGCTTTAGGTATTATCTCCAACCGAATATAGTCACTAGTCACGTACTCACGCAGTGGGTCGCTAATGAACCGAAGAGCCACTTCTGCGTTTCTGGAAGCGCCTTGAGCGGCCCATATCAGTACACCCGAGTCTACGTATGTGCGAAGCAACGACAACATCAGTCTCCGGGCAGTCGTCGTCCTTTGCGCTCGGCGACTTCATAGTCTAGTTCCTCGGTCGTCATCAGGTGAGTGCCCGACTCAACAATCTGCTGCCGGAGTTCGAACAGTCTTCCTATCGTCTCGGAAGACATGTGAGGCATCTCGACCGATACAGTGCTAGAGATACCGCTTGGAAATAGCGGAGGCGGGGATGGGTCTATCGCTAAGTCGATGAGGTTGGATGCAGTAACAGTGTACATAGTTCCGCTCCTTTTTTCCAAGATGCGCCGGACCGCGCTCTCGTCAATCAGAAATGACATGCATAGCCTCCTTATTTAGAGCCTGATCGTAATAATGTTTGCGGCTGATCCACCTAAACCCCTCGTGTTTCGTGATCGCCGCTATCTCTACCATTCCACCGACCATTTGCGGACCTGGCGTGAATCTGCTGTACATCACTGCGGAGTGAACCAGGAACCTTGCTAGGTCTATTGCATCCTGAATTGGCATCGGCGCGAAGACGATTGGAGCTTGGAGAGATGCCAGCGCTGGGCGAAGCGTTTCCGCCACCTGATCTGGCTTCATGGGACCCTGAGGCCCGTGAGTTGTCTGCGCGAGTATTTGGAACAGCAATGGGCTGTATCCTTGTACTATCCGACTGAGAACCTCCCCCTGGCCTCCCCAACTAATTCCTGAGTCGTGCTTCTTCCGAAGTTCAAGTGGGCTGCCAGCTACCCCACTCTTCATCTCTACTGACCATGACTCGCCCAACGGTTCGCCACTGGAATAGCCGCCTAACAGAAAACCCATAGTGACATTCCGACGCACCGCCTGATCCGACACTTTATCGCATTCGTCACTTAGGAAGCGAGCTAGAATCTCAGATACCTGCTTGATCGTATAATGGTCTGGGTCGAACTCCCACTCACGACTTGTAAGCCTGACACGGAAATCCTTAAGGAGGGTAGAAATAGAAGCGTTTCCGATGCTTCCAGAGCCGAATGTTATACAGCCAAGCGGGCGCCCCTTGTACAGATTGAAGATTTTATTCGCGTTATCATAAACGTTGAGTACGCCTACAACCTGACGAGATCCCGGCTGGGGAGCAGTACCCCCAAGCGTTAGCGTGGAGGCGCTATCCGCGGCAAGGACAACACCGTCATGGACGCCTATGATAACTGCTATACTCATCGTGACCGCCTTCCCCTTCCCTCACGCCCACGGTTGACCCAAGGTCCACTCGGGCTGATCCTTGCCTGTCAACTGATCGAACGTCAGCCGCTTTCCAACGATCTGGCGCACGGCTAAATCGAAGCGATCCTTATCCGTAAACCCGTTCCGGTTATTATAGCGGAATGCCTGCTCGTCCAAGTACCCGAAGAGGTGGAACGGCTCTACGCTCACGTACGTCCCATTGATACCACGTTTCAGGAGGCTCCAGAAGTTCTCCAGCCCATTGGTGTGGACTTCTCCGCGCACGTACTCTACAGCGTGGTCCACTACTTCGTGCTGGAACTCGTCAAGCCCATCGTAGGATTTCAAGGCATCCGTGAAGAGAGCGGAGCCGGCAAGTACATGCTCGCGGAGCTCACTCTGGAGCGTCTTCTTCTTGGTATTTTCTACGACCTTCGTCCGAACTTTTCCGCCGCGTTCCAGAATTCCGAGAACGGCGGTCTTGTCTTTGCCGCCAGTGCCGGTTATTCTCTTCGCGCGTTTCGATGCGTGCATGTTGCGCGCCTTCCCGCCGGTGAAGGTTTCGTCGGCTTCCACCTGTCCAGACAGCTTGTTGCCCGGCCCCATGCCGAGGGAAAACCGAATCCGGTGATCCATGAACCACGCGGTCTTTTGGGTGATGTTCAGCGCCCGCGCCACTTCGCAACTGCTGACGCCGTTCTTACAATTGGAAACCAGCCACGTGGCAGTGAGCCACTTGTCCAGGCCAAGCGGAGAATCCTCGTAGATCGTCCCGGTTTTGAGGGAAAATTGCCGTTGAGAATGCCTGTTCCGGCACTGCCAGCGGTTCTGGTTCGCTAGGAAGATGACATCGGCGCATCCGCACGTCGGGCAGGTGACGCCGTCCGGCCAACGTCGCGCTACAACGTAGTCCCGGCAATTGTAGGAATCGGCGAAGTATACGATGGCTTCCTGAAGGCTGGTTGGTTCTCGTTCCATACTTTTATTATGAACGATCTAGCCCGCTTAGTCAAGTAAATAATTGCCCCAACTTGGGGTGAAATGGTTTGGGGTGAGGGACTTAGGGACGAGGGATCCGCGGGTTCGACGATTGGGGCGGGGGCGGCAGCGGCTTCGGCCTTGAGTTTTTCGAGGGCTTGGAGAGCGCGGTGGATGGCGCGGCGGGTGGCATCGACGCGGTACTGGAGTTTGGAGAAATAGGTCGGGTTGCAGGACGCGGAATGCCCGAGGGGGTACTTCTCCTGGTCGCGGAAGGAGTGCTCGTTCTGGCGGGCAGTCACCGGCAACACAGGTTGACGGTCAGAGGTTTACCAATGCGCATCTTGTGCGAAAAGGTACATTTGAGCTATTCTCGGTATTACTTGTGATTTCCAGACGTTCCATTCTGCAGGGCGCGGCAGTCGCCCTCGGTGCGCCGATGATTAATCGCGGCCGCTTCTCCCTCTTCGCCCAAAGCGACGCGGAGTATTCGGCCCTCACCGTGGATCTGGTTCGTGGTTCCACGGTGATCGACATGTTGGGCTTGCTGACATTGGACTTCCCGAAATTGTCGGCCTGGCAAATCGAGCCAAGCCGTTTCCAGCCAGCCGACTTTCAAAGGTTGAAGGACTCGGGAATTACGATTTTCCATCCCGCCGTGGGGTATATCACGGGCGACATCTGCACAGATTCATTGAGGGACGTCACCCAATGGAACACATTTATCGCCGCGCACGCGCGCCAGTTCCTACGGGTGGACGGCCCCGCCGATCTCGAACGGGTCAAGGCGCAAGGCAAGATCGGCATCGTGATCGGTCAGCAGAACTCCGCGCACTTTCGATGTGTCGAGGATGTGGATCGTTTTCACGGCCTGGGCCAACGGGTTTCTCAGCTCACCTATTGCCGCAACCGGATCGGCGGCGGATCGTCCGATCCGCGAGATGAGGGATTGACCGCATATGGAGCACGGATCGTCCAGCGCATGAACCAGGTAGGCATGGCTGTCGACATTTCACATTGCGGCGACCGGACCACGTTGGACGCCATTGAAGCCTCTCGAAAGCCGGTGCTGGTCACGCACTCCAATTGCCGCGCGCTGGTTTCCAACAGCCGCCGGTGCAAGACGGATGAAGCAATCCGGCGAGTGGCGGCCAGGGGCGGCGTGATGGGTGTCACTATGGTCCGATTCTTTGTCCGGGCCGCGGGGCCGGCCACTATCGAGGATGTGCTGGATCATATTGACCACGTGGCCAAACTGGCCGGAGTCGAGCATGCCGGCGTTGGAAGCGACGTCGATCTGGATGGAAGGGATATCCGGGTTCATCCCAAAAGGAAAAGCGACCTGGACGGAATCGATTATGCAAAGAAGGTTTACGATCTGACCGAAGGTTTGGTCCGGCGGCACTACTCCAGCCGGAACATCGAGCTCATTCTCGGCCGGAACTTCCAGCGTGCACTATGCGAGATTTGGGCCGTCCAGCCTGAAGCGCATCGGCATATCTCATAAACACGGCGGGGGCTTTTGTGGCCACGATGCGGTCCAGTTCGTGGTACCCTCGCCGCATGAGAAACCTTAACGGCGGGGCGGAGTCAATTGGTGGGGAGGAAAGGTCTTGTTTTGGCGGAGCGGAAGTGCTCCAACACGGATGCGCTGGCGGCGTTGGGCACGGGCGGCAGCGATTCCGGCAGCGATGCGGGCGGTGCCGATTCTGGCGGATTGGTTTCCGGGGTGGGATCGGCGCACAGACGTTGCCGGGCGTGGCGGACCAGTGGATAGACGTAGATGTCTTTGACGGCTTGCCCGTCGAGTTTGTGCTCGCGGTCCATGCGGCCGCGCCCGGCGGTCTGTCCCAGGCAGATCCAGTTGGCGGCGCGGTAGCAGGTTCCGCGGAAGCGGTTGGTGTCCACGAGGGTTTCCATGAGCAGCGGAGCGTGGCCATAGGCGGTCCGCCAATCGAGCGGCATTTTCCGCGCGCTGAGCGCCAGAATCTTGCTGGCCAGCCCTTTGACTCGCACCCACGGCAGGATCAGAAACCGTCCGTTGTTGACGATCGCTTGCAGGTTGCGTTTGCGCTGCTCGTCGCTCCACCCAATCCACGCGTCTCGCGCCTGCATCTTCCAAGCGGGCGAGGTCCACAGCAGGCAGGCGAGTTCCCGATCGCGATTGCGCACCCAGTAGCGCAAGTTCGCGCCGAACGGCACGCGGCATCCCAGGTAGTGATGACGTTCCATGTGCTCGCGCCACAACCGGCTGTCGGCCGTGCCTTCGACCAGGGCCAACTCCAGCGGTTCGCATTCCCGTGCCGCGCACTCGACCAGGTCAGGCTCGAGGGATGGCTGGGATATATCCACGCGCTGCGGTCCCTTGGTTTTTGTCTTGCGGATGGCCGGCAGCGTCAACATTCCCTCGGCTTGGAGGCGCTCCAAGAGTTGCCGGCACTCGATACTCTTCAGTCTGCCGTTGGGCCGCTTCCATTCCAGCAACTCGCAAACCGTCGATGCGATCTCGGCCACCGCCAGAGTGGCATAGTCCTGCGTCACCACGCGCATCAGCTCTACCTCTTGCGCTGTAAACGTACGCCCGCAAAATGTCACTGGAATGAGGATACTCATGGGAACTGAACGGCCCTTAAGCCAAACCGAAGGTGGGTCGACTTTCTACCGATTGTAGCAAGCCCGGCAAGGCAGAAACATCAGCCAAACTTCCGGATTGACGCGGCGGACTGGAGAACGAGCGGGAGCGGTGTCGCGCACAGAGCGCAAAAAAGACGTCCGAGCTGCGCTCGGATGCACCAGGCGGGGCCTTATGCCACGTCGCCGAAACTGGCCCAGAGGGCACCCCGTAGGCAAGAATGGCTGCCCCACTCGGGCATGCAGCGGCCCTACTGGCGGGAAGCTGCCAAAGCCGCCTTCTGTTGGGCCTTCTTTTGCTTGCGGGGCAAGCGCGACTTGCCACTCTTGGCGAGCTTGGGTATTTTGACCGATCTGGGGGCGGTTGGCGGTTTGACAACTACCGCTTCGGGGGCGCTGACCGCTGCGCTATCTTCTTTTTTCTTTTTCTTGTCTGCCATAGATATCCTCTAAGAGCCGAAACCTCGCGCCGACCGGACACGAGGAGTCAGATGCCGCCGCGCGCTACTTGCGCGTGGCCGGACGGCCGCAATTATGCGGCAACGATTTGATTCTTCTCGGTTGGGGCAGAAGTGGCCGGCGGAAAGTGCCGATGGAGGTAGTTCTGAATCTGTACTTTCTGGCTGGCCAGAACGACCCGTCCCCACCGGATATCACCGGTACGCACGTCGTATACACCCACAACATAGGAGTTCGTTGTCAGCACAGAAATCGGCCCATCCGGCTTATTTCGCAAACAGTAGTACGACTCGTTAATGGTTTGGGGACCCGGCATTTGACTATTATAGCGTGAATTAGGCACCAAGTGAGAGGGGTGCCCTGGGCCGGGTGCTTAAACGTTTTGGGGCACACGACGAAGACGGGGCGGATCCTGCCAGGGAAACCGGGGACAGACAGCGAATTTCCGGCAAACTGCGCCGGAAATTCATGTCAGTCCCCGGTTTTCGGCGTATTCCTGGCCCGCTTTCCCGAAAACGGTTAAGCAACCGGGGGACGAAGGGGGGACGGCGGAGAGGGATGACCGGCCCGAGGCCGGTCCCACTCAACCCCGTTAAATGGCAGGCCGATGCCCGATTCGCTTATTCAGGTCTGTTTTGCTTGAACTTACGGCGGATTCGGGTGAAACTGGACTAAAATGGGCATCAATATCGGTCTGGACATCGGGGCGATCAGCCTTAAGCTCGCCGCATTGGGTAAACCGGCGGACCGGGCGAC
>JADGNT010000047.1 GCA_017883345.1 Candidatus Solibacter sp.
GGAATTGGGCAGGGTGACCAGATCGGGCGGCGCTTCGTGGCGCAGCCATTCTTTCAGCCAGGCGCTCAGCTTGCGGATCTCCTTGAGCTGGAAGCCATCCTCGCCGCGCAGCATGGAGACCGTCATGCCGCCCAGCAGGTGCGGGTCCACCTCGATGGAGGTTTGCGAGGCCAGCTTCAGCATCCACCGGGCGTCCCATAGACGGTCCAGCAGGCGGTGGGTCTTGCGGAAGAAGGCGGCCTGCTGGTCCAGGCACACGCTGATTCCGTTCATCAATACCACGGGTTCGCTGACGTTCGATTCATCGGTGCGGGTGGGCGTGTAAAGCGGCAGCAGAATGATGTCGTGGCCCTGCCGTTTGAGCTCCGCCGCCAGCGCGTTGTCGCGCAGGCAACTGCCGCAGTACATTTTGGCCGCGCCGGCGGTGAACGCAAGTATCTTCATACGCTCGTTCGGGGATCGCACCAATTGTAGCAAAACTCGACATGTAGGTCTGAATGTATTTATACTGGAGCGCATGGCAGGAAACGCATTCGGGATCGCGGTGTTGACAGACGAAAGCGTCTGTCCCACATGCCAACCAATTTGGGCACTGCTGATCTGCCTGCTCCTTCCCCTGGCGGCGAGTGGCCAGTCGGTCCGCGGCACGGTCACCGATGGCGGGCGGAAAGTGCTCGACGGCGTAGCGGTGCGTCTGGTCCACCAGGAGACCAACCGGCTGCGCAATGCGCTCACCGACCCGCGGGGCGAGTTCACCATCTCGAACCTGGCGCCTGGGGAATACCGGATCGAGGCCGAGCGGGAAGGCTACGCCAGGCAGGCCCGGCAATTCGTGGTGTTGCTGAACCAGGACGTAACCATCGAGATCTCCCTGCTCGCCGGCCTTCGCAAGGATACGGTGCAGGTGACCGCCGTGGCCGATGTGCTGCGCACCGGCTCGTCGGCGCTCGGCGGCGTGGTGGACAACCGGCACATCACCGGCCTGCCATTGGACGGGCGCAATTTCTTCGAGCTCGGCCTGCTGCTGCCCGGTGTCGCGCCCGCCGCTCCGGGATCGGCGGGGTCGGTCCGCGGCGATTTTGCGGTCAACATCAACGGCGCCCGGGAGGACGCCAACCACTTCCTGCTCGACGGCGTCTTCAACGGAGACCCCAAGCTGAACGGCATCGCCGTGACGCCGCCGGTGGACGCGGTGCGCGAGTTCGAGGTGGCCTCCAGCGGCTACGATGCTTCCTTCGGGCGCAACGGCGGCGGGCAGTTCAACGTGGTGCTCAAGAGCGGCGGCAATCAGCTCCACGGCACGGCCTACGAGTTCCTGCGCAACCGCGCGGTGGACGCGCGCAATTTCTTCGCTCCCGCGGGGCAGCAGAGCCCGGCGTACCAGCGCAACCAGTTCGGCGCTTCGGCGGGCGGTCCGCTGCGCCGCAATCGCACCTTCCTCTTCGGCGACTACGAAGGCCGCCGCGTGCGCGAGGGGCTTACACGCATCACCAACGTCCCCACGGCGCTAGAGCGCGTTGGCGATTTCTCGCGCAGCGGCGTCCTGGCCATCGATCCGTTCACGCAAACGCCGTTCCCCGGCAACGTCGTTCCCAAGGCATACCTGAATCCGGTGGGCCTGGCGATTGCCGCGCTGTATCCGCTGCCCAACCGCTCCGTGGCCAATCAGGATTACGTCTCCTCCCCGGCCGAGCGCGATCGCGACGACCATTTCGACCTCCGCGTGGACCACAACCTTGGCCCTTCCGACGATCTGGCCCTGCGCTACAGCTTTGCCGACCGTGCCTTGTACGAGCCCTTCACCGGCCCTTCGTTCGCCGCCATTCCGGGCTTCGGCGACAACGTGCCGCGGCGCGCACAGAACGCCATGGCGAGCGAGACGCACATCTTCTCGGCCCGCCTGCTGAATGAACTTCGCTTCGGATTGGACCGGGTTTCGGCCGGCGTCTTCCAGGAGAACCAGGGGCGCAATCTCAACCGCGACGTCGGGCTGCCGCAGGTTTCGAACAACCCGCGCGACACCGGCCTCAGCCTGATCGACATCACCGGCTACTCGCCCATCGGCGACGAGTACAACAATCCCCAGCACAGCGCTTCGACGGTTTACCAGGTTACCGATACGCTCACGGCGGTGCGCGGACGGCACCTGCTCAAGGCCGGGGTGGATCTGCGCCGGCTTCAGCAGAACGCCTACCGGGACGTGATGGCCAACGGCTACCTGAGTTTCCTGGGCATGACCGGCAACGCGCTGGAGGAATTGCTGCTCGGCCTGCCCTCGGTCACCACCGTGGCGCACGTGGACAATGCCGAGCATCTGCGCACGCACAGCGCGTACGCCTTCCTCCAGGACACCTGGCGCGTGCGGCCGGACTTGACCATCTCCGCCGGGGTGCGCTACGAATACAACGCGCCGCCGGTGGATGCCGCGGACCGCGCCAACGTCTACGACCCAGCCACCCAGTCGCTGATCCGGGTGGGCACCAACGGCATTCCGCGCGGCGGCTACTCCTCGGATCGCAACAACTTCGCGCCGCGGCTGGGCTTGGCGTGGCGCCCGGGCCAGCAGGGGACCATGGTGCGGGCGGGATACGCCATCGCCTACGACCAGTCCGCGCTCGCCACCGGCGAAGGTCTCTACTTCAACGCGCCGTACTACGTGCTCAACCTCTACTACTCGTTGGCCCAGTTTCCGCTCAGCCTGTCCGATCCGTTTCCCACTCATTACCCGCTGACGCTGCCCTCCACCGCTTTGGCCTTCCAGCGCGACCTGCGCACACCCTACATCCAACAGTGGAGCTTCCAGGTTCAGCAGGAAGCCGGGCGCAACCAGGTGGTCGAACTGGCGTACGCGGGTTCGAAAGGCAGCAAGCTGATTAGCGCGCGCGATCTCAATCAGCCGCTGCCCAGCGCGCAGCAACCGAATCCGCGGCCGGTCCCGCAGTTCGACGACATCAACGTCATCGAATCGCGCGGCAATTCGAATTACCAGAGCCTGCAAGCTGGCTGGCGGCGGACTTTGCGCGCCGGGTTGGCAGCCAATGCCGCATATACCTGGTCGAAATCGATCGACGACGCCTCGGGCTTCTTCAGCACCGCGGGGGATCCGAATTATCCGCAGGACAGCCGTCACGTCAATTTAGAGCGCGGGCTGTCGGATTTCGATGTCCGGCAGCGCTTCTCCCTGGGCTACGGCTACGACCTGCCGTTCGGCAAGGGGCGTCTGCGCGGCGGGTGGCAGACGTTCGGCATCTGGACCTTCCAGACCGGCCGGCCGTTTACGGTGGCGCTGCTTGCCGACCTGGACAACAGCAACACCGGCCGTTCGACGCTCGGCTTCGGGGCCAACGACCGGCCAAATGTTCTGCGCAATCCGGCGCTTTCCCAGCGCAGTCCGGACCGTTGGTTCGACACCACCGCGTTCGTTGTGCCCCCGTTCGGCAGCTTCGGGAATGCCGGGCGGAATATATTGACGGGTCCGGGGTACCAAAACGTCAATGTGTCCGTGATCAAGACCACCGGATTAAGCGAGCGTGCGCGCCTTCAGTTCCGCGCCGAGGCATTCAACCTTCTGAATCGCGTGAATCTCGACCTGCCCGACATTTTCCTGGGCTCGCCGACCTTCGGCAAGATCCAATCGGCGCAAAGCCCAAGGCGCATCCAGCTCGGGTTGAAACTCTTGTTCTGACAGTTACAATGAGGCATCATGCAACGCGTACTTACAGGTCTGATTCTCTCATTACCGGCCGGCGGGTGTACCGTCGCTGCCGATGCACGGCAGGGCCTCACAGCCTCGGTCGAATCAGGTACGAGGAGGTGAATCTCCCATTGAGAACTGATTTCGCCTTAGAATGATTATTGGCAACGGCTCGAAAGAGGTCCTATTATGCGGTTAAGGCCTTTTAGGCTTCTCCATACCTTCCTCTCTCCCGGCCCGCGAGGCATTACCCCCGCGTTCGGATATGGCGCTCCTCATCCGAGCGCCAGAGGGACTTCAACCCTCCCGATCAACGCGCTGCTCAGCGCACACTATGCCGCTGGGCGACTCCCTTTCGCCGTGCGCGTGGGACTTATAGCTCATCGCCTTCTCCCACCGATCCGCCCCTTACTCGCTGCGAATGGCTCCAGGGTCTCTCGGTTCTCGCGTGCCCAGAGGGCGCCCAGTTTCCATGCATGCCTGGGCTCTACGACTCCGCAGAGCCTGTGACGCACTTGCGAAAGGTCGCCCGTCACAGTGTTGCCTTCCGGTTCGCCTGACACCGTCGGCGCTTCTGATTTTGGCTATTTCGGAGCTCACAATTTCGGGATACCTAGCCTACATGTGCCCCTGTCCAACGCTTCAAGTGCGGGGTTGTCCCACCGCCCTCACATGGCTCGGGGTCAGGATGGTTCGCCTCCTTTTCCGGTATGACTCTTTCATTGACTACTTCACGCCGGTTTATCCCGACGCTATCCAGGCGAAACCGCCTGCCCCACCACCGCTCCTGCCCACCGGCCGATAGAATGGAAGCGTGCCCCGCTACGCCGCCATTGATATCGGCAGCAACTCGATCCGCATGGAAGCCGCGGAACTGGTTCCGGGGCTGCCGGCGCGCGTGCTGGCGTCCGACCGCGAAGTCACGCGCCTGGGTGAGGGCGTGTTCTCTAACGGTGCGGTCAGCGAAGAAGCCCTGAAGGCCACGTGCGCGGTGCTGGTGCGCATGGCCGGACTCTACCGCAAGCTCGACGTGGTGGGCGTGCGCGTGGTGGCCACCAGCGCGATTCGCGACACGGGCAATCAGCGCGAGTTTCTGGCGCGCGCGGCCGAAGCGGCGGGCGCGCCGGTGGAAATCATTTCGGGCCGGGAAGAAGCGCGGCTGATTCATCTGGGAGTGGAGAGCATCTGGCCGCAGGGGGACAAGCGGGTCCTGATTATCGATATCGGCGGCGGCAGCGCGGAGATCATCGCGGCCGACCGCGGGCGCCTGGTGGAAGCGTACTCGAAACCACTCGGCGCGGTCCGGTTGCGCGAGGCGTTTCTCAAGGACGACCCGCCGGGCGTGCGCCAGATCCACCAGATGCACGAATATATCCAGGCCAAACTGGACGCGCCGCTCCGGCGGCTGGGACACACAGGGTGGGATCGCGTGATCGCCACCTCGGCGACGGCGAGCGCGGTGGCGGCCGTGGTGGCGCGGGCGCCGCGCTCCAAGCGCGAAGAGATCGACCGGCTGCGCATCTCGACGGCGCAAGTGCGCAAGCTCTACCTCAAACTCTCCGGACTGGGCCTGGCGGAGAGGCGCAAGATTACTGGGATCGGTCCGCGGCGCGCGGAGATCATCGTGCCTGGCATGAGCGTGCTGCTCCAGTTCCTGCAGGAGTTTCACCTGCCGGCGTTTTACTACTCGCGTGCCGGGGTGCGCGACGGCATCATCGCAGACCTGGCGGCGCGCAATGTGGGCGCCGAACTCTCCCGGCTGAGCCGCGATCAGCGGAGCGAAGTGGAAGATATGGGACGGCGCTACGGCGTCTCGCTGGAGCATGCGCGCAAAGTGGCGGACATTTCCAGCCTGCTCTTCACCGCGCTCCAGCCGCTGCACGGGCTGCCTCCGGGTTGCGGAAAGCTGCTGGAAGCGGCGGCGTACCTGCACGACGTGGGGCACTTTGTGAGCGCGGTGAGCCATCACAAGCATTCCTACTACGTGGTTTCCAATTCGGACATGGCCGGCTTCACGGATCGCGAGCGCATCCTGATCGCCGCATTGTGCCGCTATCATCGCAAGTCGCTGCCCAACCCACTGCACAGCTTGTACCTGGCCTTGTCGCCGGAAGAGCGGAATATGCTGCTGATGATGATCCCGATCCTGCGGCTGGCGGACAACCTGGATCGCAGCCGCGAACAGCGCATACGGGGCGTTGACTGCCGTCTGCGCGACGGCGGGGCGGTGGTGCTACAGGTGCGTGCGACGGGCGATATCGATCTGGAGCAGTGGGCTGCCGAGCGGGCCAGCGCAGCCTTCCAGCAGATTTACAACCGCCCGATCTCGGTGGTAAAAGCGAGGGAATGAATATGCGGGAGTACGTGCGTGTTCAGACCCGGATCCTGCTGCGGCGCCTGGCATCCCAGGTGAATCGCACGGCACGCTCTGGCGATGCCGACGCGATCCACGATTTGCGGGTGGCGATCCGGCGGCTGAGCCGCTGCCTGCGGGTGTTTGCGCAGTTCTACCCCGGGCGCTCGTGGAAGCAGATGCGGCGGCGCCTGGCGGACTTGATGGATGCGTGCGGAAGCGTGCGCGATCGCGACATTGCCATCGAGTTGCTGGAGAAGGCCGGAGTTCCGGCTGCCTCCGCGCTGGTCCGGCAACTGGACGCAGAGCGGCGCGCGGCGGATGAGGAACTGCGGCGGGAATTGCGGCGCTGGAAAGATCGCGGCTTCCGGCGCCAGTGTTGGGCGCGGTTGGAGCTATGAAATGGCGCGGGCGCACAGGATGAAATGGGACCAGCGGGCCGGCGCGGCGGCGAATGCGCGGCGCGAGTTGCCGCGCATGGTGAGCGCCTATTTCTCCGAGGTGCACGATTCTCTGGCGCGAGACGCCCCACTCCGGAAACTGCACCGGCTGCGGCTGGCCTCGAAGCGGTTGCGCTATACGCTGGAGCTTTTTCGTCCGTGCTATCCGGCAGGGCTGGAAGATCGTCTCGACGCGCTGAAGACGTTGCAGGATTGGCTGGGTGAGGTCAATGATGCGGTGGCTTCGGGCAGGCTGCTGCGCCGGGCGCTGAAGCGCCAACCGAAGGTGCGCAAGTTTCTGGAAGAACGGGCGGCGGAGAAGGCGGCTGGGTTTGCCCGGCATTGGAAGGAAACCTTCGATGCCGCGGGGCAGGAGGCGTGGTGGACGGGTTTTCTGGCGCGGAATGCGCGGACGCCCCGGCAATCCAAGGGCTAGGCTGGAGGGGGTCAATTCGCCAGCGGCCGAGCTGGGTTCGGATGCACAAGGCGGAGCCTTATGCCTGGAGTTTGTACATTTCTTGGAGAACCCGGGCGCGACAGGACACTACTCCTCAGGAACCCGTGGGACAGACCAGCGCCTTTCGTGGTCTGTTTGATCTGGTAGCCTGTGGCGGGTTGGCAACCCGCCTGGAGCGCCGGGAAGCGGGTTACCCTCCGGGCCGCGCGCAGCTTACCAAGCTGCCCCGCAATCGAACACTCCTACGCGGTCACAGTACCAGAGGGACGCGACGTTCGCTACACCGCCGGGGACAAGTGCGCCCGTGTTGCGGCCAAACGCAGCGCGACGGCAACTTCTTCCAGTTGGGAGCCGGTCATTTCCGGATAGATCGGCAACGCGAGCACCTGAGCGGCGGCCTGTTCGGCCACCGGGAAGGCGCCACGCCCATACCCAAGGTCGGCGTAGGCGGGTTGCAGATGCACCGGCACGGGATAGTGTATGCCGGTCTGGATTTCGTGCTGCTGCAATTCGGCGCGCCAGGCGTCGCGGTCCGCGCCGCGGATGGTGTAGACGTGGTAAACGTGGCGGCCGTAGGGCATGACTTCGGGCAGTCGCACGCCGCAATCTTCCAGAAGCTCGCCGTAGCGGGCGGCGTGAGCGCGCCGCGCTTCGGTCCACTTTTCCAGATGGCGCAGTTTAACGCGCAGAATGGCGCCCTGCATGCCCTCCATTCGATAGTTATAGCCCTTGAGCTCGTGAACGTATTTCCGCTCCGAGCCCCAGTCGCGCAGCAGGCGAATCTTGCGCGCATATGCCGCGTTGTTGGTGACTACCGCTCCGCCTTCGCCGCAGGCCCCGAGGTTCTTGCCCGGATAGAAACTGAAGCAGCCCATCTCGCCGATGCTGCCCACGCGGCGCCCTTTGTACTCCGCGCCGTGCGACTGGGCCGCGTCCTCGATCACCACCAACCCGTGCCGGCGCGCGATATCCATGATGGGATCCATGTCGGCCGGTTGTCCGAAGAGATGCACCGGCAGGATCGCCCTGGTGCGCGGCGTGATGGCGGCCTCGATCCGCGTGACGTCCATATTGAACGAGGCTGGGTCGATATCCACAAAGACGGGCCTGGCGCCGGTATAGACGATGGCGGCGGCGGTGGCTATGAAGGTGAATGGCGAGGTGATCACTTCGTCGTCGGAACCGATGCCGGCGGCGAGCAAGGCAAGGTGCAGCGCGCTGGTGCCCGAATTCACGCCGACCGCTTCGGCGGCGCCGCAATACCCGGCGAACTCATTTTCAAACGCCGCCACCTCCGGCCCGAGGATGAACTGTGCGTTCTCCAGAACACGGATGACGGCTGCGTCAAGCTCGCTCTTAATGGTCCGATACTGGGCTTTGAGGTCTAAGACTGGAATCATGTTTATCTCACGGAGACTTGCCGCCGCTTACTGGGCGTTGTATCCGCAGACCTCCCAAGTTACCGCGCCCGAACTGAAGTTGGACGCGGCGCCATCCCCCAGGGGCCCAGATGCCTTGAAATTCAGCATCAGGTCGTAGGCCCCGGTAAGCTGCGGCGGATTCGGCCGTTGATACCAGAAGTTATCCGGAGCGGAGTCGCTCTTGAGGGGAAACAGCGGAACCGCGTCGGCCCCCAAATGCGCTCTTCCCACTCCCACATCGAGGCTGCTTACGCTGTCCGATGAGAACCGCCGGATCTCCTGCACCAGCACATGATCGAACCGGAAACTGCCCGCGAGGCCGGTGAGCATAGGGACTTCCTGTGAATTCGATGGTGCGGTCAGCGAACCCGCCACAACGGTTCCGCACCGGCACGAGGACAAGGGTCGATTGCCGGGCGGGCGGCGCAGTTGAATCTGTGCCGCCACGTTTCCAACATCCGGGCGTGGTTTTGCGGATTGGCTGTCTGGTTCCGCCGCCGGGTCTTTGAACGGCGGCTCCATGACGGCCTTGGCAGCGGCGGGCGAGGTTCTGCCGGACGGAACCGGATCCGCGGCGGATGCGGAGGAAGCACACTGCACCGATCGGGACTGCGCGGAAACGACGATCGCGAACAGCAGCGGGAATAGCAGAAGTTTCATAGGCGGTCTTCCCGAGAGGACTCTCGTCCGGCTCACTCCAATTATGGAACGCCGCGGTTGGCAGGCGAAAGCGCCCAATGCCACTTACTTTGGCCGTTATTGGGCACCTGCATTAATTGTGGGGTGGACGCCCGCGTCCGCAGCCGGCCCCCTGGCCGGCTTATCGCGGGTGGCAAGTACCCGATTCTTCGAGCGAAGAGCGGGTCCAGGGGGACCCGCGCGGACCAGGGGGTCTGCCCCACCAATGCTGCAGCATTCCCGCATGTTGGCCAAAGTAAGTGGCGTTGGGCGAAAGCGCCTGCCGCACAGAGCACGCAAGGCCTTGTGCACCAGGGTGGGACAGACGCTTTCGTCTGTCAAGCGCCGGGTCTCAGTGTTTTTTTTCGCAGCATCTAAGGGAGCGGTCGCCGGCAGTCCGGTTAAGCACTGTAAAATGGTTGCGTTCGTCCCAAGGGGGTTCCATTGCCGCAGGTCAAAGCCAGTCCGAAAAGTTACGACGTGATCGTGGTCGGTTCCGGAGCCGGCGGCGGCATCGCCGCCCACGTGCTCACGCTCTCTGGCGCCAAAGTCTGCATGCTGGAAGCCGGCGGCGATTACAACACCGCCAGGCAGAGCGACATGTTCAAGTGGAACTACGACGCTCCGCACCGCGCCGCCGGCACCAGGGAGAAGCCCTTCGGCCACTACGACGCCACCCTGGTGGGCGGCTGGGAGGTCCCCGGCGAACCCTACACCACCGGCCCCGGCAGCGAATTCATGTGGTACCGCGCGCGCATGCTGGGCGGGCGCACCAACCACTACGGCCGCATCTCCCTCCGCATGGGCCCCTACGATTTCAAGCCCTACAGCCGCGATGGCAAAGGCTTCGACTGGCCCATCACCTACGACGACCTCGCGCCCTACTACGACAAGGCCGAGGAACTGATCGGCGTCTTCGGCAGCCAGGAAGGCCTGGAAAACACCCCCGACGGGCGCTTCCAGCCCGCGCCCGCGCCGCGCGCTCACGAGCGCATCATCAAGCAGGTCTCCGACAAGCTCAAGATTCCTTGCATCCCCTCGCGCCTCGCCATCCTCACCAGGCCGCTCCACGGCCGGCCCGCCTGCCACTATTGCTCCGAGTGCGGGCGCGCCTGCGCGGTCAACGCCAACTTCGCTTCCCCCGGCGTCCACATCGCGCCCGCCCTGAAGACCGGGAACCTCGAGGTCCGCACCGGCGCCATGTGCCGCGAAGTGATGGTCGGCCCCGATGGCCGGGCCACCGGCGTCTCCTACATCGACACCAAGACGCGCCGCGAAGTTACGGTCAACGCGCGTGTCGTCGTGCTCGCCGCCAGTTGCTGCGAAACCGCGCGCATCATGCTCAACTCCAAATCCAGCCTGTTCCCCAATGGCATCGCCAACTCCACGGGCATGGTCGGCAAGTACATCATGGACACGGTTGGCTCCTCGGTCAGCGGCTACCTGCCGATTCTCGAAGATCTCCCGCCGGCCAACGACGATGGGGTTGGCGGCATGCACATGTACATGCCCTGGTGGCTCTACCAACAGCAGAAGGCCGGTAAAATGCCCTTCTCGCGCGGCTATCACATCGAAATCGGCGGCGGACGCGGCATGCCCGGCGCGGGCATTTTCGGCGGATCGCACAACATCCTCGGCGGCGGATACGGCAAGGACTTCAAGCGCGACGTCCGCAAAATGTACGGCGCCAATGTCCATTTCGCCGGCCGCGGCGAAATGATCCCCAACGAGCGGAGCTACTGCGAAATCGATCCCAACGTAGTCGATCAGTGGGGCATCCCCGTGCTGCGCTTCCACTTCAAGTGGAGCCAGGACGAAATCCTGCAAGCCAAACACATGCAGGACACGTTCCAGGAAATCATCACGGCCGCCGGCGGCAGAGTTACCTCGGTGGGCGGCATTTCCCGCGGCGGCGAAATCATCCACGAGGTGGGCGCCACCAAAATGGGCGACAGTCCGAAGACCAGCGTGCTCAACCAGTGGTGCCAGGCGTGGGACTGCAAAAACCTGTTCATCACCGACGCCGCGCCCTTCGCCAGCAACGCCGATAAGAACCCGACGCTCTCCATCACCGCGCTCGGCTGGCGCACCAGCGACTACATCGCCGACCAGATCAAGAAACGGAATCTCTAGGAGCAAGCCCCTTTAGGAGTAAACATGGACGTCACCCGCCGCAATCTCATCCACATTTTGGGCATCGCGCCCGCCGCCGCGGCCGCGCAGACGCAGGCCGAGCACGCCCACGCCGCGCCGCCCGCGCCCGCCAAGAAGGCGTATCAGCGGAAGGTTTTCAACGACCACCAGTGGCGCACCGTGCAGGTGCTCTGCGATCTCATCATCCCCGCCGACGAGCACTCTGGCAGCGCCACCGCCGCCGGCGTCCCCGAGTTCATCGACGATTGGCTCGACTTCCGCACCCGCGAGGATGGCAACCAGGACCTCGCGGCCGGAGTGCTCGGCGGACTCGCCTGGCTGGACCTGGAAGCGACGCGCGTCTTTCAGCAGGATTTCGCCGCCGCCACGCCCGACCAACAGAAACAGCTACTCGACCGCATCGCCTGGCCCGCCCGTGCCGCCGCCAGCGACCGCCGCTGGGCCGCCTTCTTCACCCGCTTCCGCGATCTCACGGTCTCTGGCTTCTTCTCCAGCAAGATGGGCGTCGCGGACCTGCCCTACCTCGGCAACAAGGCCGTCGCCGAATGGAAGGGCTGCGACCCGAAGGTCTGGGCCGCGATCGAAGAGCGCATGAAGAACGGCTATAAAGGACTCGGCGGCGAAGTCAAGCCCTGGGAATGAGTTAACGGGAGTGAAAAGGCCGCCGCCAGTGCTATCCGCCCTATGGATGTGTTGGAAGGCATCAACCGGCGGGCTGGCTAGCTTGCGGCTGTGCTTCTAGACGCATCAGTAACTCGGCAGTGGCAGCCGTGTTGGTGTGGTTCTCGCCAAGGACCTCTCGCCTGCCGAGGAGACATTTTCGAAGCAGTCGAATGGCGTCTTCGCGATCACCAGCCTCGAATAAGAGGACTGCCAAATTGTTCATCGACGTCAGCGTGTCCGGGTGCTTGTCGCCCAGCACACGCCTGCTCACCTCCAGCACCTGCTCATGCAGCCGCCGCGCCCCTCCGTGATCGCCTTGTGCCCCGAGTATCTCGGCCAGATTGTTCATCGACCTTAGAGTGGTCGGGTGCTCCTCGCCCAGCACGTGCCTGCTCACCTCCAGCACCCGCTCCTGGAGTCGCCGTGCCCCCGCATTATCACCTTGCACTCTGAGTGTCGCCGCCAGATTGTTCATCGGCGCCAGTGTGTCCGGGTGCTCCTCGCCCAGCACGCGCGTGCTCACCTCCAGCACCCGCTCCTGGAGCCGTCGTGCCCCCGCGTGATCGCCTTGGGCCGATTGTGTCAGCGCAAGATTGTTCATCGACCTCAATGTGTCCGGGTGCTCCTCGCCCAGCACGCGCGTGCTGACCTCCACAACCTGCTGATGGAGCCGCCCCGCCCCTGCGTGATCGCCTTGTGCCTTGAGAATCTCGGCCAGATTGTTCATCGATCTCAGCGTGGTCGGGTGCTTCTCACCCAGCACTCGTGTGTTCACATTCAGCACCCGCTCCTGGAGTCGCCGTGCCCCCGCGAGATCGCCCTGTGCCCACAGTGTCAGCGCCAGATTGTTCATCGCCGTCAGCGTGTCCTGGTGTTCCTCGCCCAGCACGCGGGCAGTCACCTCCAACACCCGCTCCTGGAGCCGTCGCGCGCCCACGAGGTCGCCTTGCGCCCACATTGTCTCGGCCAGATCGCTCATCGACTTAAGCGTAGATGGGTGCTCTTCGCCCAGCAAACGCACTTTAACCTCCAGCACCCTCTCCTGAAGCCGCTGCGCCGCCGCAAAGTCTCCTTGGTCGCTCAGAAGATCGGCTAGTCCCTGGTTAAGCGAGAGCACGTCGAGATCCTCCGGGCCCCGCGTCGAGCCAAGATCCTGGAGCTTGCGCTCCAATTCCCCCCGGGCATCGGGCATGCGCACCAGGATG
>JADGNT010000048.1 GCA_017883345.1 Candidatus Solibacter sp.
GTTGTTCCGGATGCGGGACGAGGGCGTCCCGCGCAGACCGGGGGGTCTGCCCCACAACTTCCGCAGCATTGCCAATAGTGGAAAAACGAGTGGCATTAGGTTGCCAACCCGCCGCAGGATTCCATCCTGCCCCACATGAAGAGTGTGGTGGCTCTCACGCTGACCTCCTTACATCGCGATCCGTGCCGCGATGGAATTGGCGATCAAGTGCCCGTGAAAACGTCCGTTTTCGATGAAAATCTCGTTGGTGTGCATGCCCGCCACAATCACTCCGGCGAGATACACTCCCGGCCGCGTGCTCTCCAGCGTTTCCGGATCGGTGCGCGGGCGCTGTGTCTCCGGCTCCAGCGAGATTCCCGTGGCATTCAGGAATTTCAAGTCCGGCTGGTATCCCACCAACGCGAACACGAAGTCGTTGGCAATGGCAATCTCCCCGCCGGGCGTAGCCACCTGGATGGAATCCTGGGCGATCCGCACCACCTTCGCATGAAAGTGGGCGGCAATCTCACCGCTCTTGATGCGGTTCTCGATATTCGGCTTGATCCAGTATTTCACCGAATCCGAGATCCCGGCCCCGCGATGAATCAAGGTCACCCGCGCGCCCGTCCAATAGAGTTCCAGCGCGGCTATGGCCGCCGAATTCTTGGCGCCGATCACCGCTACATCCTGGTTGTAATACGGGTGCGCCTCTTTGTAATAGTGCCGCACCTTGTCTAACTCTTCGCCGGGCACATTGAGTAAGTTGGGAACATCGTAGTAACCCGTGGAGAGCACGATCTTACGCACCCGGTACACATGATTGGCCCCCAGGCGATCCGTGGCCGCCACCTCGAAGGCGTTATCCTCGCCGGAAATTCGGTCCACTTTTTCGTACTGGTGGATATTCAGGTGGAAGTGCTCGGCGACTTTGCGGTAGTACTTCAACGCCTCGGTGCGATTGGGCTTCTCATTCAGGCTCGTCATCGGGATGTTGCCGATTTCGAGCAGCTCCGGCGTGGTGAAGAAGGACATATTGGTGGGATAGTGATAGATCGAATTCACCACGCACCCCTTCTCGATCAGAACCGTCTTCACCCCGCGCTGCTGGAGCTCGATCCCGCACGCCAACCCCGTCGGTCCCGCCCCAACCACCAATGCATCAAACGATTCCGTCACAGTTTCCCCGCGACGTCCCGATACACCGCTTCCAGCGCCGCATCCAGTGCTCCGGCATTCTTGCCGCCGGCCTCCGCCATGTCGGGGCGCCCGCCGCCTTTTCCGCCCACCGCCAGCGCCACCGTACTCGCCAGTTTCCCGGCATGGACCTTGGCCGTCAGATCCTTCGTTACGGCCGAAACGATCGAGACATTGCCGTCCTCCGCGCCGGCCAGCACCACCACCGCACTCTTCCATTTATTGCGCAGCGCATCGGCCAGCGCGCGCATCCGCGGGCGATCCATCCCGTCCAGCCGCGCCGCCACCACTTTCACCTCTCCGAAACTGCGCGCCAGGGCCTCCACCTGTCCCACCGCCGACTGCGCCAGCTTGTTCTTGAGCTGCTCCACCTGCTTCTCTAGCTGATGCTGCGTGGCCAGCAGCTTCTCCACGTGCTCCACCACTTCCGGCTCGCCGGCCTGCACCATCTCCGCGATGCGCCGCACCGCGCCGCTGGTCTCCTGATACTGCCGCAGGGCGCCTTCCCCGGTCACCGCCTCGATCCGCCGCACGCCCGCCGCGATGCTGCCTTCATAAACGATCTTGCACAGGCCGATATCGCCCGTCCGCCGCACGTGCGTGCCGCCGCACAGTTCGCGGCTGAAGCCCGGCACGGAAACCACGCGCACCTGCTCACCGTACTTTTCGCCGAACAGCGCCATCGCCCCCGTGGCAATCGCCCGATCGAGCGGCAAGATGTCCGTCTCGACCGCCGTGTTCTTCAGAATCTGCTGGTTCGTCAGCCGCTCCACTTCCTCTAATTCGGCGCGATCCAGCCCCGCGTAGTGCGTGAAATCGAAACGCAGGCGCCCCGGGTCCACCACAGAGCCCGCCTGCTTGACGTGCGTCCCGAGTACCTGTCGCAGCGAGGCGTGAAGCAGATGCGTCGCGGTGTGATTGCGGCGCGTGGCATCGCGCAAGGGCACCGCCACCTCGGCGCGCAACGTGTCGTTTACCGCAATCGCCGCATGGGTCACAATGCGGTGCACCGTGAGCCCCGGAACCCCCGGGAAGGCCGACTCTACATCCGCAACCTTCTCGCCCGACGCCGAATAAAGAGCGCCATGATCGCCCACCTGGCCGCCGGATTCCGCGTAGAACGGCGTCTGGTCGAGCACCAGTTCCGCCTTCGTGCCCGCCGCCACCCGTTCCACCTGCTGCTTGTCCACCATCAGCCCAATCACCCGCGATGTGGCATCCATTTCGCTGTAGCCCAGGAATTTCGTGCGCCCTAGTTCCACGAGCGCCTGGTACGCCGGCACCACCGCGCCCTTCTCCGCGCCCTTCCAACTGGCCCGCGCGCGCTCGCGCTGATGCTCCATCTCGCTGTCGAACGCCGCCCGGTCGATCGCCAGGCCCTTCTCGCGAGCCATATCCTCCTGCTCGTCCAGCGCCAGGCCGTATGTGTCGTAAAGCTTGAAGGAAAGCGCGCCGGGGATACCCGGCCCGGTGAGGCTCTGAATCGCCTCGTTGAATACGCGCTCCGCCACCAGAAAGGTGGTGGCATAGCGGTGCTCTTCGTCTTTCACCACGCGCGCCACGCGCTGTACGCTCTCCAGCATTTCGGGGTAGGGCCCTTGCATCAACTCCGCCACAAAGCCCGTCATCTTGTAGAGGAAGGGGTCTTCCACGCCGATCATGCGCACGTTGCGCAGCGCGCGCCGCATGATCTTGCGCAACACGTAGCCCCGGCCTTCATTCGCGGGCGTCACGCCGTCATGCACCAGGAACGCCGCCGCCCGCGCGTGGTCGGCCGCGATGCGCAACACCGTATCCACGCGCGCATCGTCGCCCGGCGTCACCCCGAACATCTGGGCCGCCTGCTCGATGATGGGGTAAATCAGGTCCGTGTCGTAATTCGAAATCTTGCCTTGCAGCACGGCGGCGGTGCGCTCGAGGCCCATGCCGGTATCGATCGAGGGCCGCGGCAGCGGCGTCAGCTTGCCGGAAGCGTCGCGGTCGTACTGCATGAACACCAGGTTCCAGATTTCGACGAACCGTCCGCCCGCATCGCTCGGAAACGGTTCGTGCTCGTGTCCCGGCTCGGACGCCTCCGGACCCATATCGTAATAAATCTCCGAGCACGGGCCGCACGGACCGGTCTCGCCCATCTGCCAGAAATTATCCTTCTCGTCCAGCCGGAAAATGCGGCTCTTGGGTACGCCGGCCACCTTCTGCCACAGCTCTTCCGCCTCGTCGTCGTCGCGGAAGACCGTGACGTAGAGCTTGTCCTTGGGCAGCCCGTAATCTTTGGTGATCAGGTCCCAGGCGAACTCGATCGCCTCCGCCTTGAAGTAATCGCCGAAGGAGAAATTGCCCAGCATCTCGAAAAACGTGTGATGCCGGCGCGTGTACCCCACGTTCTCCAGGTCGTTGTGCTTGCCGCCGGCGCGCACGCATTTTTGCGAACTCGCGGCCCGCGAATAGGCGCGCTTCTCCTGTCCCAGAAAGACATCCTTGAACTGGTTCATGCCTGCGTTGGTGAACAGCAGGGTGGGGTCGTTGGCCGGCACCAGCGACGAGCTGCGGACCTGCGTGTGCCCCCGCTCGGCGAAAAAGTCGAGAAAACGCTGTCTGATTTCGTGACCTGTCACGGAGATTCCTTAATTGTGGTGGACTAAATCCAATTGTAGCGAAGGCGCGGCGGAAGATGCTGTGGAGCAGGGTGTCGGAGTGTGCGACGTGGAAGTGGGTGAACTGTCCAGGTGCTCGCCAGGGCTGGCGCGGGCAGACCAAAAGGACGGGAGCGGCGTGTCACGGGCGGAACCTCGACAGCCTTACCCCGGCCGTGCCTGTGCGTGCTAACTTGGGAGCATGAGCGAAGCGATCGCCTCGCGCGTGCTTGACAGTCTGCTGGACCCGTTGAGCCGGTGTCTGGATACCGGGTCAGCTCGGCGTGTGGCTGAATTCCGCATCGCTGCGAATGTCCAGGAGAGGGCGGATGCGCTCGCCGAGCGCGCAAACGAAGGTATTCTCAGTGACGGCGAGCGGGCCGAATATGAGGCATTTGTCAACGCGTCGGACTTCATCGCGATCCTCAAGCTGAAAGCCCTGCGTAACCTGGAGTCGAACCCGGGCGCGTGATGGATGCCGGCGCGCGGAACTTGGTCCGCCACCGGGCGGACAACCGATGCGAATACTGCTTGCTCCGTCAAGAGCACAGCCACCTCGCGCACCATATCGAGCATATCGTTGCGAAGCAGCATGGCGGATCCGATGATTTGGGCAACCTGGCCCTAGCCTGCCACCGATGTAACCTTTGCAAGGGGCCGAACCTGACAAGCTTCGACCGGCAGAGCGGTCGGATCGTGCCACTATTTCACCCGCGTCGTGACCGCTGGACTGAGCACTTTGCATGGCGGGGCCCACGTATCGAAGGGCTGACGGCCATTGGGCGAGCAACTGTCCTGGTGCTCGGGATGAACGACGCCCGCCGCCTCGATTTGCGAGCAGAGCTCTTGGCGCGCCGCGAGTTGGCCTGACGGCGACACCGAGCAGCCATGCTCTCCGGATGGTTCGTTCGTCCGGACGGGTCAAAGCGGCCGTTGCGTCACCGTTTCATGGAGCGGCGTTTCACGGGAGCGATCGGCACGGAGACGAGAAGGTGCCCGCTACTCCGCGGTTCCCGAGGGAGTCGACGCTATTGCTATGTCTCAAATTTGATACCCTTGGGTGTGCAGCCCATCGTCCTTCATCCAAAGGCACGTGATGCGATTCGCCGGTTCCCGAAAGAAGTGCGGATTCGCTTGGGCCGGGGACTCTTCCGGATGCAGTTGGGCGAGCAGATTGGCATGCCGAACTCCCGACCGATGCCGGCAGTGGCCTCGGGGGTATCGGAACTCCGCGTGAAGAGTGAGGACGGCATCTTCCGGGTCTTCTACTACACGGCGTCACCTCGGGGCGTGCTTGTCTTTCACGCTTTCGTCAAGAAGACGCAGCGGACGCCTCCTCTCGAAAGGGAGCTTGCACGAAAACGTCTTAAGGAGCTTCTCGATGCGTAGACTCAAACCGATCGTGGCGACGACACCAGAAGACCTGGCAGGAGCGCTGGGGCTCTCCGCCGTTGCGGCAAAGGAGTGGCAGGTTCAACACGCGCTGCTCAAGCGTCTGAAGGAAATCGTTCGCCGGCAAGAGATCACCCACGCGGAGATCGCGAGGCGGGCAGGCACTGCGCGAACCAGGGTGACTGCCATTCTGAACGACGATCTCGAACACGTATCGAGTGATCTGCTCATTCGCATTCTCGGCTCGCTTGGCTACCGCGTGAGGGTGTCTGTAGTCAGATCCGACAGCGCGGCATAGCGGCGAGGTTTGTTCCGTGAGCGGCGTGTCAGGGGAGGAATCCGCCGGTCGACCCTGATCCGTCCGTACACACTCAGTGGCCAAGACGCTGGCAGAACTCACATACAATAGGGGCCGTATGGCTAACACTCCGCTCGCCGACCTAAGCAACTCTATGACACCGATCATTAGTGAATTCTTCAAGAGGGTTGACGCCTCGATGGTGCCGCCGCGAACGAAAGCGGTTTTTGACAGGATCGGCGGGGTTGTCAAGGTGACAGCGGATCCGTTTTTCAAAACGTCGCGCTCGGAATACGACGTTCTGGGAGATCAGTCCTGATATGTCCCGTTGCCGTCAATTGGCAATCTCATGCCCGACGCCGATGGTAGAGCACTGGTGCCGCACGTCACTTCCAAGTCGCGCACCCAGGGTGTGGGGCAGCCAATCATGGCTGCCGCAGGCAGGATTGCCTGCCCCACCTGGCACAAGGCGGAGCCTTATGCCACGGCTACCGCCGCCAGCGCCTGCTCGAAATCGGCCAGCAGATCGCGCCAGTCCTCGATCCCCACCGAAATCCGCACCAGCCCGTCCGTCACCCCGCTCTCTTCCAGTTCCTGGGGCGACATGCCGGAATGCGTGGTCGATTTCGGATGGCAGGTCAGCGATTCCACACTGCCCAGCGACACCGCATTGCGCGCAATCCGCACGTGCCGCAGGAATTCGAACGCCGCCTCTTTCCCGCCCCGGAACTCGATGGAGAACATGCCACCCGGAAAATCGCACTGCTTCTCGAAAATGCGCTTCTGTTCGGGATCCGTGAACAGCGTCGGATAAATCACCCGGCTCAACAGCTTGTGCCCGTGGAGCGCTTCGGCGATGCGTTGCGCGTTCTTGCTCTGCCGGTTCATGCGCAGCGCCACCGTGGAGAGGCGCCCGTCCAGCATCCAGCACTCGTCGGGCTGCAGGATGTTGCCGAACATGCTGCGCACGCCGCGGATCTGCTGGATCGTCGCCGAACTACCGGTGATCGCGACGCCGCCCAGCATGTCGCTGTAGCCGGACAGATACTTGGTGGCCGAATAGAGCGTGAGGTTCGCCCCCAGCATCAGCGGGTGCTGGAACGCCGGCCCCAGGAATGTGTTGTCCACCATCACCACCGGCCGGTCGGGATGCCGCGCCGCGGCTGCCGCCGCCCGCTCGATATCCGTCATGATCATGGTGGGGTTGGCCGGCGTCTCCAGGTACACGATGCAGCAGTTCTTCGCCCCTCGGATGGCCTCTTCGATGGCCTCGCTCCGCCCCGAAGCCACCGGGATTCCAGTCACGCCGAGCGGCTTCAGAAATCGGTGGATCAGGCCCGTCGTGCCGCCATACAACGGCGTCGTGTACACCATCGCGCTGTCCGGCCGCGCACACGCGAAACATGCCGTCATGATCGCCGCCATGCCCGAATTGAAGACCGCCGCGTAGCTGCCGCCCGCATCCAGGGGTACGATCTGGTCTTCCAGAATTTCCGCGTTGGGATGCGAGAATCGCGAGTAGATCAGGTCCGCGCGGCCTCCGTTCTCCATTTGAATCTTCCCGGTGGTGATGGCGAACGCGTGTTCCGCCTCCTCGGGACTCGGAAACACGTAGGTCGAACTGCGAAAAACCGCCGGCCGGGCGGACCCCACCGAAAGCGTGGGATCGAACCCCCGCGTAAGCACCGCCGTCCGCGGCCGCACTACCCCGTGAGTAGGATTACGATCGGACATTCAAGCCTCCCACAAAAGAGTGTACCGCCAAGCGGCAGACTATGCACAACCCTCTTGTGGTGCTTCGTGTTCGGAGAGCGCGGCCTTAAGCGGTGGTCGCGTCCGCGCTGTTCCCGGCGCTCCGCTCCAATTCCCATTGCAGGCGCTGAATTGCGGAGTTGAGTTCGCCGGCTCGAATGGCCTTCGGGTCCGAGGCCCCATACCCCGCCGCCATGAGTCGCGAAATCTCTTCAGCCCGCTGCTTCATGGCGGACAGTTCCTCTTTCGTCTGGCGGAGTTGAGCCACCGTGAGTGGGTACCGATTTTGCATCCCGCTTCAAAGTTTACAGGCAGCGGGAGTCCGCTGCAACTGCAAACTCCCCGCGGGGACTGGCCTGCCTGTCCCAAGGTGCGCCTTTTGCACCGCGTGGCGGGTGCCGTTTGGGCGCGGGTCTGTCCCCGGGTTTCCCCGCCGCGCGGTAAGATCGTGAAACGATGCGTATCGCGATGCTTGGATTGGGTTTTATGGGCGGCGTTCATCTGCGTGCGTTGCGCGAGGTGGCGGGCGCAACCTTGGCGGCGGTCTTTTCCGACGATGAGCGCCAACTCGCTGGCGACCTCACGGCCACACAGGGCAATCTGGGACGGCCGGCCGAACGCTTCGATTTCTCCGCCGTCAAGCAGTACCGCGACCTGGAGGCGCTGCTGGGCGATTCCGCAATCGATGCCGTGGATCTCTGCCTGCCTACGTTCCTGCACGAAGACGTGGCGGTCGAGGCCCTGCGCGCCGGCAAGCACGTCCTGGTGGAAAAACCCATGGCGCTGGAGGGCGCGGGCGCGCGCCGCATGGTCGCCCAGGCGAAACGCGCGGGCAAAATCCTCATGGCCGCGCAGGTGCTGCGCTTCTTCCCCGAGTATGTGGCGCTGCGCCATGCCTTGCCCGGGCTCGGCGCCGTGCGCGGCGCCTTCTTCCGGCGGCGCTGCGCGGCCCCGGCATGGGGTGGATGGCTCCAGGACCCTGAAAAAAGCGGCGGCGGCGTTTTCGACCTCTTGATCCACGACATCGACATGTGCCTGCATCTCTTCGGCAAGCCCGAAGCGGTGTCGGCCGTGGGTCGCTACGACGCGCCTGCCGGCTTGGACATGCTTTACGGGCAATTGTTCTACCCATTCGGAGTGGTCGTCGTATGCGGCGGCTGGCAGCCCGCGCCCGCGTTCCCCTTCGCCATGGAATACAGCGTCACCCTGGACGGAGGGACCATCGAGTACAGCTCCGCCGGGCGCCCGCCCACGCTCTACACGCGGACCGAACAGGCGCTGCCGCTGGAACTGTGCGATGGGCAGGCCGTGGAAGATGGACCAGCCATCCGCGATGGGTACACGGCCGAGATCGCCTACTTCGTCGAGTGCTGCCGCCTGGGGCGGCAACCCGAGCGGTGCCCTCCGCGGGAATCGGCGCTCGCCGTGGAGTTGATGCGCACCCTGCTGGTGGCGCGCGAAAGAGACGGGAGGAAGATTCTATGTTCGAACCTGGCGTAATGTTTTGGGCCGAGCGCGACGATCTGGAAATGGTGCGCTCGCTCGGCGTGCGCTACGGGCAACTGGGCATTCCGGGCGGAATGCCACTGACCGATGCCGCGGCCGCGCAGTGGAAGACCGCGCTCGCTTCCGCGGGCTTCACGCTGGTCACCGTCTTCGCCGCCTATGACGGCGAAGACTACGCCGATATTCCGGCGGTGGCGCGTACCGTGGGGTTCGTCCCGCCGCAATCGCGCGCCGCGCGCCTGGCGCGAACGCTCGCCGTCAGCGATTTCGCGGCGCTGCTCGGCGTGACCAGCATCGCCTGCCACGTCGGCTTTGTGCCCCAGGACGCCGGGCACCCGGATTACCTCGCGGTGCGCGAGATGGTGCGCCGCGTCGCCGACCATGCGGCGCGGCACGGCCAGAGCTTCGCACTGGAGACCGGCCAGGAACCAGCCGACGTGCTGCTGGGATTCATGCGCGACGTGGACCGCTCCAATCTGCGCATCAACTTCGACCCGGCCAACCTGATCCTCTACGGCACCGGTGAACCGATTGCGGCGCTAGAGACGCTGGCTCCGCTGGTGATTTCGGTGCATTGCAAGGACGGCGACTGGCCCGCGCCCGGGGTTCCCGGCGCATTGGGTAGGGAGCGCCCGTTGGGCAAGGGGTCGGTGGGCATCGCCCGATTCGTCGAGACTCTGCGGAAAGTGGGCTTCCGCGGACCGTTGAACGTGGAACGCGAGACAGACGACCGGCACGAACGCTTCCGCGATCTCGCCGAAGGCGTTGCATTGCTGCGCGCGCTGGCGCAGGCTTAAACGGCAACCAGCCTGGCGTCGCACGGCGGCAGGTAGAGCGCGTCGTCTTCGAATTCGTGCGTCACCTGATGTTGGAACCACAGGTGGATGCTCAGCGTCGCCTGGTGAATTTCCTCATCGTGAGCGGCATAGCAGACTGTGCACTCGCTGTCGGGCTTGTTTTCCAGATCGTCGGACATCGTCTTCCTCCCGTTATGGTACCGGAAACAAGAGTATCCCCTAGTGCAAACTACTGCAAGCCTGGCTCCGGTGGATACCAGGATGGCAACGTGGGTATACAACCCGTTGTTGACCAGAGTGAATGGCACCGTTGGTGATTGCGGCACGCCCGGCGATGCGAGGACGGGGAGGCGCGAAAGGCCGCGGGCGCCTGCCCCGCCATCGGGTTATCCGGCGGCGCTGCTGAGGGTTGAGGTGACCTTGTTGAAGATGGTGCCGATCTGTGTGGCCATCGCGGGCACCACGGCCACCGCTGCGACGGCAACCAAACCTACCATCAGTGCGTATTCCACCAGGTCCTGCCCTTCGGTATCTTTCCATAAGTTTCTGCAAAATGTTTTCATCGATATTGCTCCTTTCCCATTTCAGACTAACATTGGACTTAGAATACTTAAATCGGTTTGAGTACCTATTCGGATCGGGATTGTCACCGACTTACAACTTACTTTCGACGGAGTAGTGAGGTAAGCCACGATGCATTTTGCTTTTCCGGAGCGCTCGTGGGCGACAGTTGCCGGCACAGCGCCTGCACGCTCGCGCCGAATCGCGAACCCGGCGGCACGGGCTTGCCGTCGAGCAGCGCCGCCTGGATCACCTCGTAATCGTTGCAGAGGATGGCGAAGGGCTGTAGCGCCAAAGCGGTTTTCACGTCCTCGCGCTTTAAGCCTGTCGCCGGCGTGTAGCGGTTCAGGATGAGGCGCAGTTTGGCGCGGTCGCCGCCTCCCGCATCCAGGCAGCGGAGGCCGCGGCCCGTGGCCTGCAAAGCCGCCAGTTCGTTGGTCGTGACCAGCAGAACGATATCGGCCTGCGCCGCAAAGCCGCAATCCACCGCCGCGCGCACGTCCGGCAGGTCCAGAACCACCGCCGCGTAGCGTTCGCGCCAGAACGCGCACAGTTCGCCGGCGAACTGGCGGCTCACTGCCGTGCGCATGGTGGGGTCTTCCGGCGCGGCCAGCACGTCCAAACCGAAAGCTGGGACGGTCAGCCGCGACCACAAGTCGTCATCCATGCGCGCCCAGTCGCGCAGCACGTCTTCCAGGTGAAACTCGGGTTTCAATTTAAGCATGAACGCGATGCTGGCCGTCAGTTGGTCGCCATCCACCAGCAAAACCGGGTTCGCGCCGTCGCTGCGCAACTGAATCGCCAGGTGGGCGGCCAGCGTGCTCGCCCCGCAGCCGGGCTTGCCGGGCACCACACAGTACACCGCGCCCTGAGCGGGGTGCGCCGCATCGAGATGCGTGCGCGCCAGCCTCTCGAAGACGCCGCGCACCGCGTCGGCCGTGGGGTCGGCAACGAACTCACAGGCGCCGCGGCGCAGGCAGCGCAGGATCAGGTCCGCATCGTTGCGCGGGTGCAGCGCCACCACGGGCACCACCGGGGCCAGTTCGGAGATCAGCAGTTGCGCATCCTCGGAGTCGGTCGCCGCGTCCAGGAAGCAGATGTTGCAGGCGTGGCGTGCCACCAGCGCGGCGATCGTGCCGCTGCGCGGGTACTCGGTAAGCGTGCACGGCTGCTCCACCGCGAGTTCCGTGAGCACGGCATGCAGGCGCCGCTGGAAATCCGGCTGCGGGCACACCACCAGCGGCTTCCACACGACGCTCCGGGTGCGGTTGGGTGGCTGCATGGTCTCCTCTCTGCTCTGATCGGCACAATCGCCTGGAACCTGAACCGGTGGAGCCGGAACCAATACAGGTAAGCCCATTCACCGGCCACCCACTAAGTCAAAATCCCGCCGCGGGTCAGGCGATCTATATACTCGTCTCGGTAAGCCCCCGGAGTGGAACGCCCCCGCCAAATCCGCCCAACACGCATGGAGTCCGTCATCGCCGCCAGGACGGTTGCCTTCTCCGGCGGACATAAGATGAACAACGATTACTCTTCCCTGCCCGGCGGGTCCGCCACCCGGGGAAACACGGCCCTCGGCGAAGGCGCATGCCGCGCCATGTTACCTCACCTGGGGGCCGCGGCCGAGGCGGACGCCGCCGGACCATCGCCACCGTGGAATTCGCGCTGGTGGCGCCCTTGCCGATGTGGCGGTTGGCCGGGGTTCTGGAGGCGGTACCGGGCGGCGGCGGCCGCGGATATTGAGGCGGCGGCGAAGACCGATGCCGCCGCGCCCGATACCACGCAAGTGGGGTGACCGCTACCTGGCCACCGGATAATCGTCCGGGCAGTACGGTGCGGGCGAAGGCGTCCGCCAGCTTCGCCACGGTCCTGGCCCCGCTATCGGCGAGCACCCCGACCCCGCGGACTACCGCGCGCCCCATCGTCAGCCGGTAGCGCGGCGGGCCGCTCAGGCGATCGCGATGGCCATCAGATTCCACCCCACGCACAGGGCGAAGAAGAGATTGGCGCGCCGCAACAAGCGGGTGCGCCGGGTTCTCCAGGCATACCACGCCAGTCCGCAAGCGACCACTTTGACCAGCAGCAAGGCCAGCGCGGGTTGGGCTGAGACACGAATCAAAGCCGCCACCAGCGGATTGGCTTCACCTACGCCGTGCTGTAGGAACACCAGGGTGGTCGCGAGATCGCAAAACTGAAGGGCCAGAAAGACTAGGAGAATCGCCATATTTACCTATTTGCTTAGTGGGACCAGCTTAGCGGGAGCCGCGTCGCCCGCCAATAGTACTGGTTCCAGTACCCAACTTCAAGAATCCTATGCGCGGGTCGATCTGATTAGCGGGATTCAATGTCAGCCACCGTTCCAATAGAGGCGCCTCGCGGCCTGCTTCGCAGGCTACTAGGGCCATCGCTGCTCGACGTGTTCTTTGGCGCGTTGTTGCTGGCGGCATTCGCCCATCCGCAGGGTTTGCGGTCGCTGCTTTCCGATGGCGACACCGGCTGGCACATACGCACCGGCGAACTGATCCTAGAGACCGGACGCGCCCCGGTGGCGGATCCGTTCTCCTTCACCCGCCCGCGCCAGCCGTGGTTCGCCTGGGAATGGCTTGCCGACGTGGTGTTCGCGGTGACCTGGCGGTGGCGCGGGCTGGCGGGGGTAGCCGCACTGTCCGGCGCGGTGCTCGCGCTGGCGGCCACGGCACTGCTGGCGCGCGTTCTCCGCCGGGGCTGCGGAGTGTGGCTCGGGTTGGCGGCAACGATGGCGGCGGTGAGCGCTTCGAGCGTACACTACCTGGCGCGGCCGCACGTCTTTTCGATCCTGTTTTACACGCTCGCGCTCTGGATTCTGGCCGAAGATCGCTCGCGGCGCGGGCCGCTGGTGTGGCTGCTCGTGCCGCTGACCGCGCTCTGGGTGAATCTGCACGCCGGCTTTGTGGCCTGGCTGGCCACGCT
>JADGNT010000049.1 GCA_017883345.1 Candidatus Solibacter sp.
CGCGCCACCCCGCTCATGCATAGCGAGATGGGCATGCCTAATATTGTCACCCTCGATAGCCTGCGTCTCATGATGCCGGAATCCGCCATGTGGCCGCCCGAGGGCCCCATCTGGGGCATGCACGACTTTACCAATGCGGGCGCGCAAAACGCCGCCAACTTTCGCGCGCGTATCGAAAAGAGCTACGGCCCCGCCTCCAATGTGGCCGATTGGCTGTGGCTCGCCCAATTCGAAAACTACCAGGACCACCGCGCCATGTTCGAGGCGCAGAGCAAGCTCCGCATGGGCCTGCTCATCTGGATGAGCCATTCCTGCTGGCCGTCGTTGGTCTGGCAGACTTACGACTATTACTTCGAGCCCACCGCCGCCTACTTCGGCGCCAGGAAGGGAGCCGAGCCCCTGCACATTCAGTGGAACGCCGCCAACGACAACGTCGAAGTAGTCAACTACAGCGCCGGCGCGGCGCCCTCGCTCACCGCCCGCGCGCAGCTCCTCAATTCCGATGGCGCCGTCAAATGGGAGAAGTCCGCCACTCTCGATAGTGCTGAAGACTCCATGGCCGCGCCCTTCAAGATGGAATACCCCGGCGGCCTTACGCCCGTCCATTTCCTCCGCCTGGAACTCCGCCAGGGCCAGAAGCTGGTCTCCGAAAACTTCTACTGGCGCGGTGTCGAAGAAGAAAACTACCGCGCCCTGCGCGCGCTCCCCAAGGCCAGGATCGACGTGTCTACCACCGCCGAGCGCTCTGGCGACCGCTGGTTCCTCTCCACCACGCTCGCCAACGCGTCCAAGGCCCCGGCGCTCATGGTGCGTCTGAAAGCCGTGCGCGCCCAGACCGGAGACCGCATCCTCCCGGCGATCTACAGCGACGGCTACGTCCCCTTGATGCCCGGCGAGAAGCGCCAGATCTCGACCGAGTTGCGCGACGCCGACACCCGCGGCGAGAAACCCCGCATCGTAGTGGAAGGCTTCAACGTCACCTACGCCGAAAAATGAGGTCTACGAACACCGCTTACCGACGTGCGCGGCTCACTACATTCGCGTTACCAAGCCACGACCGCCAGGGAGCGGTGAGATCCGTTAAGCGCTCGGCTCTTCGCCCGCGGCGAACTAGACTGGAATATGGAGAAACGAGCTGGTCCTGAACAAGCAGATACCGTCCGAACGTGCATGTTCTGCTCGGCCGTCCTGCGATCAGGAACCCGATCGCTTGAACACGTGTTCCCCGACTGGATCTTGCGCCACTTTCGCATCGGTGACCACGTGATCTCACCACAAGCGTGGAAGGGCACCTCAGTGGTTTCTGCGGTTAGACGGCATCCGCTCGCCGCATTCCGACTTGGTGGAATCTGCGCTGGTTGCAACAACGGATGGATGTCCGCCCTCGAACAAAACGTCAAACCTTCCCTGCTCGCGCTTAGCAAAGGTGAACGCCACCTATCGGATCTCACCCACCTGGAGCAGCGCACTTTGTCCCGTTGGGCTGCGAAGACAGCGCTCGTTTTACATGCCGCGACCTACTCCGACCAAGTGATTCCCAGGCCGCTCTACCCGCTGCTCAGAAGTCAGCCCAAGCAACTCCCGACAGGCTTAGCGGTACTCGCGATCCAAACCCCGGATCTAGCGGACGACCTCCTGGCCGTGACGGCGATTCAAAGCGACAGATTCTTAATCTTTAGCCGACCCGGAACGGCCTCGGATCCTGTGCGATGGAAGATCTCATTGCGCGTCGGTATCCTGCAACTGCTGGTGTCCTACTGTTCCGATGCGGCCTGGACACCTGTGGGATGGCGGGATGTGCACAAAGCATTGTGGCCGACACAGATGACGCTCTTCTATGCGGCCGGTCTGCGTCGGGATCTTGTAACGACACGAAAAGAATCTGGAACAGTACTCTTCCACATTTCTCTCGGAATTGCGGCGGGTCTGGTGCAAGCAGAAATTGAGCTGCTGCCCCGCCCACCGCTGGAACAGGAGCTTGAGCGCTTCTTCACCTCTCCTCGCAAGTAGCCGATATGGTGTCTCGCATGACGATACTTGAGAGAGCCCCCAGGCAGGGTGCCGAATTGGAAGGTGCCTCGTGTTCCTCCCGGATCACGGCACACTCCGAAACTGCCACACCGATTTCGCCCACCAACTGGCAGGCGGCTGCACCGCAGCCGCGATAGATCCGGTAACATGAAGGCGTGGGAATCGGATGAGCAAAAAGGAAATCATCGCTCGGGAATTGGAAAGCGTGCCGGAAAAGGACCTCGATGCTCTACTCGGTTTCATCCATTCCCTCAAGTGGGGAAATGCCGACGCCGCCGCGCCGGCTCTGCTGGCTGAATCCTCCCTGAGGAAGGACTGGCTCTCGCCCGAGGAGGAGGCAGCCTGGGCCGATTTGTAAGAGGGGACGTCGTAGTCCTGCATTTTCCATTCTCCGACCTGTCCCAGACGAAGCGGCGTCCCGCACTGGTTCTTGCGGCCCTGAGCGGCGACGACATCATACTTTGCCAGATTACCAGCCAAGCCAAATCCGACGAATACTCCGTCGTGCTTGACGCGGCCGATTTCGAGTCTGGTGGTCTCAATCGGCCGAGTCGCATCCGGCCCAATCGGCTGTTCACCGCCGACTCCCGAATCGCACTCTACGCCACAGGCCGGGTTCGCGATGGCAAGTGGAAAGAGGCCGCGAACGCCGTCATCGCGATCCTGAACCAGTCGTAGCGCAGGATATGATCGGCGCGACCTGTTCTGGCAGGTTCGCCTAGCGGCCGGCGCAGGCCCATCTTGGCGGCCGGATTGGACATCACAATTTGTGACCTCCAGTTTTCCGCCGCTCTCTCGTGGCGCTGACCGGTCAACCGTCACACCATCTCCATATTTCTTTTTCCCATTGATTGAGTCGCTTGCGGCGCTACGGGGCCGGGACGCGCGGGTGCGTGTGCCAGAGTCGAAGTAGGGATGTGGCGCGCAAACCGTAGCACCGTTACGGTTGCGCTTCCACATCCCTTTTGTTTTCAAGAGAGGAAAAACAAAACCGTAACACCGTTACGGTTTCGGAGAAGCTCATGAGTCAAGAGAAGGATAGCCAGAACAGCCAAAACAAAGAAGCCCTGATGAACCTGGGCGCCTGGTTGGGGCGCCATCAGGCCTTCGGTCTGATCGCCAACCGCTGCTCGGCTGCCGACGCCGAGTGCCTGAAAGCCATTCGCGATGGCGGCGAGTACAAGCAGCTCGGGCTCACCTGGGAGCAGTTCTGCGGGAAGCATGCCGGCGTCAGCCGGGTTTACGCCGACCGGCAGATTCATTGCCTGGAGGAGTTCGGCGGGAATTACTTCCGCTTCGCCGACGTGATGCCAATCTCGCAGGCGACCTACCGGCTGATCGCCGGGGCGGTCTCGGACCAAGGCCTCGAGTGCAATGGCGAACGCATCCCGCTGGTCCGCGAGAACCGCGGCAAGGTCGCCGCCGCCATCGAGGCGATGCGCGCCAAGCCTCAGACCAAGACCGGCGCCGGCGCGGAAATGGGTTCGTTTCGCAAACGGCTGGATGTGCTGCTCGCCGAGGCGCACGGCATCGCCAATCACGCCGGCCGCCGGCTGGAACTGATCGGCGTGCTCGAAGAGGGCGGCGAGAGCCTGCATCGGCTCGCCCTCGCGCTGCGTGAGAAAACGCTGGTGTTGCGGTAGGACAGGCCTCCTGGCCTGTCTAGCGCGCGGAGCGCGCCTTCGGCGCGTGGGCAGGCGGACCCAGAGGGTATCCCGGCCTACCCTACGGTACGAGCTGAAAGCTGACAAACGCCAGCCTCCGCCCATCGGGCGACCACGAGGGCACGTTGATCGTCCCCTGCCCGCCGAACAGCTTCGTCAATACTGTGATCCTCTTGTTCGCCAGAGTCATGATGCGCAGCATCACATCTTTGTTTTCGGGATGCCCGCTCACCCCTTTTTCATAGGTGAGAAACACCACTCGCTGGCCGTCCGGCGAGACGTGCGGGAACCAGTTGTTGTACCCATCGTCGGGAGTCACCTGCTCCTGCTCGCTGCCGTCCGGCTTCATCCTCCAGATCTGCATCAGCCCGCTGCGAATCGAGTTGAAGTAGATGTACTGGGCGTCCGGCGAATACTCCGGCCCGTCGTCCAGCCCCTCCGCCGTGGTCAGCCGCGTCTCTTCGCCGCCGGCCGCCGGAATCGTGTAGACGTCGAAGTTGCCATTGCGTTCTCCGCAGAAGGCCAGCGTCTTCCCGTCCGGCGACCACCCATGAAAATACGAAGGCGACTTCTGGGTCACCCTGCGCGCGGTCCCGCCGCCAATCGGCGCCACATAAATCAGCGACTGGCGCGGCTCCTGCGATTGATCGCTGATGGCGATCATGGTCCCGTCCGGCGAGATGGCGTGATCGTTGTTCAGCCGCGTGGCGATTCCCGTGTCGATCGTCTCCACCTTCCCGCCATCCACCGGTATGCGATGCAACCGCCCGTCCCCGTTGAACACCAGCATGTTGTCTTTGGTCCAGTTGGGCGCTTCGAACCGGCCGGGCGCCACGTACGTCACCCGCCGGTCGGTCGATGCCACCGTGATGGTTTCCAGCGTGCTGTACAGCTTCGGCTGCCCCGAGGCCGCCGGCGCGGGCACCACCTCCACGTTGCGGAAGATCGCCGTTTCAGTGGCATCCTTGTTGTGGGCGCTGACCCCGATCCCCACGTAAAACGGATCCGTCAGCGCCACCTTCATCGATCCGCCGGCCAGGTGCAGTTCCTCGCCTTCCCCGGCTACCGACACATAAAAGGTATCTCCTACCCGGGTAAGCCTCACCCGCTTCGGCCCCGACACGTTGGATTGAACCTCGTGCGTCGCCGCGCCCTTGGCTTCGCGGGATTGCAGCGAGGTCAGCCCAACGCCGTGCACCGCCACATCGGCGTACGCCGCGTCCGCGTCCAGGCTCTGCCGCGCCATCAACACCGCCTTCTTGTGCGGATCGCCGGTCGTCGTCGGGAACGCGACCTCCGCCGTCATCGACCCGTCACCCGACACTTTGACCCAGACAAAATGAAACGCGTCGGCTGTCCCCCAGATGTTCTCGCCACTTGCCGTGATGCGGTACGTTTTCTGGGCCGCGTCATAATCCACCGACCCTGGGTGCAGCACGGCGCCGACATCCCCGTGCCCTTCAAAGATTCCCGTTTGGGCGATCATCGCCGGCGATCCCATGATGGCCGCCAACATCATCCGGCCCACGCATCTGATTCGCATTCTCAAATCCTCCCGCTCAAAATTGACTGGTTCGGCACCGACTATATCACGCCTCCCATTTCACCATTGGGGTGAATTGGGGTGTATTACCGTGTAGGATCGGCGGCAATCGGTAAGCTGACCGGCCCGCAAGCCGCCGAGGCCCGAAACGTCAGGTGCGCAGAGGCGGCAGGGAATATCGGCGCCGGCGCGGACGCAACGTCTACTTATGCTGGTAAGTCTTGGTAAATCCGTTCCGGCCGTTGGTGACGGAAAACGTGCCATCGCTCCGGGCGGATAACTTGATCCAGTGGGCCTCGTCGAACCCCGCGAGGTTGGCTATGTAATCGTCCGGCGGATTGTGCTCTTTCCCGCCCGCGATCGAGTAGTGCACCTGCCAGATATCTTCCAGCCCGGACGCGCCGCGCAACGTCTCCCATGTCTGGGGGGCGCCGCCCTTCCGCGCGCCGTTTCCCATGATGGCGACGCGGGCGCCGAGCGCCTGCGCGAGCACCGGTGAAACGCCTTTGTCCTGCCCGTGGATGCTCACCTGATAAACGTCGACGCTGCCGATCGGATTGGCCGGACACATCAGCCGGTAATCGTATGCCGATTCGAGATCCGCCAGGTCGAGCATGCGGAACTTGCCCTGCGTGACCAGCAGGCCGATGGACATGTTGTCTTCGACATCCGAAGGAATCTCCGGTTTTGCCGGAGTGGTGGCGCAGATGGGGTTCGGCGCGCCGGCGCCCTTGAGGGGCTTCTCGATGCGTTGCCTGGCGGCCGTCACCACCAGCACATGCACGCCCTTGATCGGGATCTGGTCTCCGGGCTTTACGGTGATGTGGTCCATCCGGTCGCGAAGCGCGGCGTACGCCTGGTAGCGATCCGATGGCGTCTTGCCGCTCGCCTCCATCGGACCGTGGTCCACAATATGCTTCACCGGGAACTTCGAAAGCAGCAGGGGTACGTCTCCCAGGTGATCGATGTCGTAGTGAGTGATCACCAGGTAATCAACCTGCTTGAGGCCTGCCGCTTTCAGCGCGGCGACGATCCGATCCGTATCCCGGCCGTTGTAACCGGGCCAGCCAACATCGATCAGCATCGATTCGCCGGATGGTGCTACGAGGAGGACGCACTTACCCCCTTCCACATCGACGTCGTACACGGCGAGAGGCTTCGCCGCCCGCATCGTGCTCGACCAAGCCGCCGCAAGAAACAGCGCCAACGCGATCTTCATTCGCCACCATTATCGCGCCAACTCAATCGTTAGCCGTCGAGCTCGATTTCCTGATGCTGCATGCCCGCATACGGGTACACCGCGACCTTCGGATCGCCCGGATGAAGCTCCTTCAGCTTGGCGATGGCATCTTCCCATTTGTCGCAGAAGAACGTACCCGTGCGGTAGTTGTTCCGCAGGTTGCGGGTCAGATACTGCGAGTAGACGATCATGTTCGCCTGCTTCTGGTTGCCGCGGCCGCCCCGGAGACCGCCGTTCAGCCGCCGCGCGGTCAGGTCAAACTGCGTGACGCCGCCGCGCCCGGCCAGGCGGTTGTTCAAATAGTGGACGGGGTCCATGCCCAGCGGATGTTGGACGATCAGCACGCCCGTACCGCCCTCACGCACCGAGTAGTCGATCCATAAGCCTCCGTGGAAAGCCTGCGCGCTCTGCGGATAACTGTTCGCCACCACGATGTCGGCGCCCTGGAGCGTCGGCGTGCAGTAGGTCTTCGCCGCCACCCGCACTGCCGCGTGATGTGAGTCTACGATGTCGCCCGCCCAAATGTGGGTGGGCTTCAGGCGATCGTTGTACATGACCTGAACGGTGTAGTCCACGCTGGCCATCCTGGCCGCTTCGATCATGTCTTGCCGCATGTCGTTTTTGAAGATTTTCACGGGACCGGTGGTCCGGACCTTGGTCAGTATCTGCGTGTGGTTGTATTCCACCGTGGGGAGTGCGGCGAGACCGGGGAGCACGGCTTTGGCGCCGCCACCATAGCCGGCGTCCTGGTGGACCTTGACGCCGCTAATGCAGATCTTCAGGTCGGCGGCGAGGAAGGTCTGGTTCAGCAAAACTTTGTTCCCGCGAGTGGTGGTGCCTACTTCCTTGACGTTGTCGAAGACGTCGTGGTTCAGCCAAGCGTACCGTTTGGCGATTTCCGGCCCTAGCTTCCTTCCGACCTCCTGCTGTGTCATCGCCCGGTGCGTGCCAAACGAACCAATAAAGAGGATGTTCTCATCCTTGATGCCGGCCTTGGCCAGCTCCGACGTCAGCCAAGGCGTAATGGCGTAGGCCGGCGTGGTGCGGGTGAGATCGTCGAAGGTGATCGCCACCATTTTCTTGCCTTCGGCGAGTTCGCGCAGCGACTTCGTACCGATCGGCTTACTGCACCGATCGGCAATCTGTTGCGGCCCGAGCACCGGGAGATTATGCCCGGCCATCTCCATGACTTGGATATCCCAGTTGGCAGGGAAATCGAGGCGCTCCTCGATCCAGGGCGCGCCGCCAGGACCCGCAAATTCGTGGGTGGGAATGACGACCGGTTTTGCGGCGCCCTTGAGCTTGGACACTGCCTTCACCTGGAATGGCGTTTGGGCCATGGCGGTGCCAACCAGCGGCACGGCGGCGAGAACCCGCGCGCCCGCGAGAATGTCCCGGCGGCTGAAGTCGGACCTTGGCACGAAAGAACCTCCTCGGCACATGATATATCAAACGCTGCTCGTTGACGTGGAAAGATCTTTCAGGGGGTGCTGTGGCGGCGGCGATGGCCGACGCCAGCGAACTGTAGTAGTCTGAGGGAAAACATGCCTTCCGATCCGAAACTCGTCAAGATTCTCGCGCTGGTTCTGTTGGCCGTGGTCACGGCCGCGGCGCAAACTGGACCGGTGGTCCTCCAATCGCCGAACGGAGCCCTGGAAATCTCTTTCGCCACCGTGCGGGGCCAGTCCGTGCAGGCGGCAGGCGGCCAACTGGCGTATCGCGTGACATTTCGCGGTCAGCCTGTGCTCGAGTGGTCGAATCTCGGGCTCGCCGTGGAGGGCGCGCCCGCGCTCGGGCCGGCAGTCCGGATCGAGTCATCGCAGGCGTCCAGCCAGGATGAGACCTGGACGCCGGTGGCAGGCAAGGCAAATCCCATACGCGATCACTACAACGCCGTCACCCTGCAGACCGTGGAGACGGTCGCGATGGGCCGCCGCCTCGCCATCGAAGCCCGCGCCTACGATGACGGCGTGGCCTTCCGCTACCTCGTGCCCGAGCAGCCTGCGGTGAAGGAACTGCGCATCCTGAACGAGTCCACGCAGTTCCGCTTCTCGAAGGACGCCAACGCCTTTGCTCTAATCTCGCGCGGCTTCCAGACCAGCAACGAGGACGATTATCACGAGCTGGCGATCAGCGGCTTGCACCCGGAGTACCTCGTCAACCTTCCGCTGCTCCTGGAAGTGCCGGGAGTCGCCTGGGTCGGTCTGACGGAAGCGGATATTGAGGACTATGCCAACCTGTACGTCACCGCTTCTTCCGCCGCCCGGACTCTGACAGCCCGCCTGGCGCCCCGCGTGGAGGACGTGAACTCCAACGCGGACATCGCCCCCGCCTTCGACCCCAAAGCGGACGCGTCCAAGGTATCGGTGATCGCGCCGACCCCCGTGCGGTCGGCCTGGCGCGTGTTGATGATCGCCGATCAAGCCGGACGGCTGGTGGAATCGAACCTGGTGGTCAACTTGAATCCGCCCAGCGCCATCGGAGACACTTCCTGGATCAAGCCCGGCAAGACCCCCTGGGACTGGTGGAACGGCAGCCAGGCCAAGGGCGTCGCGAATCCCGGCAAGAACAACGAGACCATGAAGTATTACATCGACTTCGCCGCGCGCAACAAATTCGAGTTCATGCTGATTGACGCCGGCTGGGCCGCCGGCTTTTTTTCGACGCCCGGTCAGGCCGCGCCGTCCCGGCGGCGCACGGACCTCACTAAGTCCATCCCGGCGATTGATATGCCGATGCTGGTGGAGTATGCCAAGTCGAAGAACGTCCGCCTCTGGCTGTGGGCTCATTTCCGCGACATGAACGACCAGATGGACGATGCCTTCGGACAGTACCAAAAATGGGGCATCGCCGGCGTCAAGATCGACTTCATGGACCGCTCCGACCAATGGATGGTGAACTGGTACCGCACGGCTGCCAAGAAAGCCGCCGAACACCACCTCATGCTCGACTTCCACGGCGCGTTCAAGCCCGACGGGATGCGGCGCACCTACCCCAACGTGTTAACGCGTGAAGGCGTAATGGGTGCGGAGTACAACAAGTGGAGCGCGCGAGTTACTCCCAAACACGACGTGACGCTCGCCTTTACCCGCATGCTGGCTGGGCCGATGGACTACACGCCCGGCGGGTTCGATAATGCGACCCGCGAGAACTTCGTGGCGCGCAACCGGGCGCCCATGGTGATGGGCACGCGCGCCCATCACACCGCGCTGTATGTAGTCTTCGAAAGCGAGCTGCAGATGGTCTCGGATTCCCCCGACGCCTACGATGGGCAGAAGGAAACCGAGTTCCTCAAGGCGGTCCCGTCGAGCTGGGATGAGACCCGCGTCCTCAACGGCGTGCCGCCAAAGTACATCACCATCGCGCGGCGCCGCGGCGGCGAGTGGTTCGTGGGCAGCATCACGGACTGGGACGCGCGCGAACTCGATTTGCCGCTGAGCTTTCTGGGAAGCGGGGCCTACGATGCGGAGATTTACGCCGACGGACCCAACGCGGCGGCGCAGCCGAAGGACTCGGTGGTCGAAAAGCGCCGCGTGAATGCCCAGACGGTCTTGAAGTTGAAGCTGGCGCCGGGCGGCGGTAGCGCCATACGGCTCGTCCCGGTCCGCTGAATCGGAATAGAATAGGGCGAGCCAGGCCGCTCAGGGGCATCGCCAGGCTCGATCGGCGCGGTCGCTCGCGTTCGCGCTGGCAGGTAGGCAGGTTGGCGGTTGCGCCGCCATCGGTTTTTATACGGGAGGATCTCTGACATGGGATTTCGATTTTCACGACGAAGCATGATGCAAGGGGTGGGTGGCGTCGCTCTGGCGCAGTCCCTGGCGACTGCCGAGGCAGCGCCCGCGCCGCGCAAATGGCCGATTGAGGAAGGTCCGGACACGCCGAAAATCTGTCTGGCCCCCGGGGATGGCGGCGGGCCTCTGCCTGCCGGCATGCAGCCTCCTGTGCCGAGCGCGGCTGCGCCGGGCGCGACTGGTGCCGGCGCGGCTGGTCCTGGCGCCGCGGCGGGCCGGGGAGGAAGGGGCGGTGGGTTCGGGGGCGGCTACGGCGGGTTTCTGCCTCCCAAACCGGAACCCGCGCCGGCGCCACCCGCCGATGCGGCTGGACGGGGAGGCCGAGGCGGTTTCGGCGGCAATCCGAGCGCCAGCTATCAGCGCATCCGGCAACTTGGCGTAACTCATCTGTTGGGCGTAGGGATGGGGGGCTCGCCCTGGACCGAAGAGAACGTGCGCCGCGCCGTCGAGACCGCCAAGGATGCCGGACTGGTGGCCTACAACGCGATGATCAACCTGCCCAGCAGCGTCATCTACGGTAAAGAAACCCGGGCCAAGGACATGGAACCGTTTCTGGCATCCATCGAGGCCGCCGGGAAGGGCGGGCTGCAGGTTGTCGAGTACAACTTCTACGCGCACCGGGCCATTGAGGGCTACTACGAAGCAGTCGGCAGGGCCAAGGCGGGCTACACGGCTTTCGACTACGAGCTCGAACTGCTCGTTAACGAGAACGGCGCCGTGGTGCAGCCCATCTACCGGGACGAAAACGGACAGATCGCGCCCGAGACCCTGGCCGCGTTCCCGAACGCCAAAAAGGTGAAGTTCAAGGACCTGCCGCCGCTGGCCAATGAAGGCGCGCACAACCTGCAAGAGATGTGGGCCAATGCCACCTGGTTTCTGAAAGCCGCGGTTCCCGCCGCCGAAAAAGCGGGCGTGCGCCTGGCCCTCCATCCCAACGATCCTCCGGCGCCGGTCAGCCGCGGATCCCAGCAGATCATGGGAAGCCTGGCGGGCTGGAAGCAACTCATCGAAATCGTCAAGAGCCCTGCCAACGGCATCACCTACGACAGCGGAGTCACCAGGGAGATGGGTGAAGACCCCGTGGCGGTGGCCGAATACTTCGCCAGCCGGAAACGCATCAACCACGTGCATTTCCGCAACGTGCTGGTCGTCAAGCCGTACGAGCGATACCAGGAACTCTTCATTGACGCGGGCATGGGCGACATGTTCGGCGTCATGAAGGCGCTGGTGCGGAACAAGTATACCGGGACGATTTACCCCGAGCATCCGCGCGCGTTGGACGCCGACCGGGACCGTGTAGGACCCGGCGGCCGCGTCGGCGGTTATCCTGGCGGCGGGGGGTACACGGGCATTACCTACAGTGTGGCCTACACCAGGGCCATGATGCAGGCGGCTCTGGAGTCGGTGTAACTGTGGTCGGGCCGGATTTTCCATCCGGCCCCGACCGGCCACGGGCGGTTGCAGGCGATGCCGGCGGTCCAGCCGCCGCGTTGGTGTGCCGGGGCGGATGTGTCATTCAAGGGGCTTTCGTGGGAGCGGTGCCCTTTGGGTCCACGCGATCCGGGGACTGCGCAGCCTCGACCCGATTCTCGCCCTTGGCCTGCGGCGCGAGGAGAGCACTGACTCCTTGGAAAACCCGGAGGGCGGTCTCCAGCGCTACGCTCGCTTCACCTTCGTCCGGTTCGCGCGGAGCGTCAAGGTAGCGGAATAGGACGGCGTAGTCGGTGAGATCGGCAGCCTCCTTGAACAGAGGGACAAGGGACGAATCCAACGCGGCGCACTGTTCGCCCAGTTCGTTCAAGTCGTGAGTCTTGCGGAATGGAACGTCGTGAAATACAAGAAAAGCCTTGGCGGCTTTCTCAGCCGCCTGCTGGCTGTGGAATACCGATCGGGAAGGCTCCGGCGATGCCAGTAGGCGCGCAGCGTTCAGGTCCTTCTGTGCCTGCGCGAGCCAACGGCCGGCCTCATCACGCCGCGACTGTTCTGGCGTCATAGAGCACCTTCCCCTCTCGCACGATCGTCGCCGGCAAAGATGCCCTCACGTGGGCAGCGCGCGCATCGAAGTCGCTGGCCGGCCAGCGAACGACGTCCGCGGCCGTACCCACCCCCCAGAGCGCCCGGTGAACGCCCGGCCGGTAGAGATTCTCCGGCGCATCGTCCGGCAACACCACGCAGAAGTCGAGATCGCTGTCCGGGCCGCCGTCACCGCGGGCGGCAGAGCCGAACAGATAGATGCGTTCCGGGTGGTAGTAGTCCACCAAACGGCGCGTGATCTCCGCGATGGCTTGGTCCTGCGTCATCCACCTCTATTGTGCACCGAAGCTGGGAGACGGAGCGGAATGCCCCCAGGAATGGGGGCATGGCAGCCTGAAAGGCTACGCTACGGACCCGTCAGCCCCTGGCCTTCGGTGCACTGGTACGAACCGGCGCGCACGTTTTTGAATTCCTGCACTGTGCCGCTGGGCCACTCGATGACCAGGCGGCTGGCGGCGTCGCGCTTGCCGAGCCCGAAGGTCAGTGTCAGTTCGGATTGCGACAGGTAGCTGGAACCGGATTTGACCCGGCGGGATTGCGTGCCATCGGGGGCGAACAAGCGGGCGACCGCGCCGATAGCGTCGCGATTCGATTTGGTTCCGGTCAGGCGCAAGCGCAGTCCCCGGTTGCCGGACAATTGCTCGTTGCGATAGAGGTAGGCCGCGCCCTGGTTGGTGGTGATCAGAAGATCCACCGAGCCATCGCGGTCGAAATCGCCGTAGGCCAGGCCGCGGGCCACCTTGGGGGAAGCGAAA
>JADGNT010000602.1 GCA_017883345.1 Candidatus Solibacter sp.
ACCAGCGATGCCGCCGGCCAGGTCATCGGAGGATCAGCCGATTGAGCCGCGCCACCAGTTCCATGGGGCTGAAAGGCTTTACCACGTAATCGTCGGCTCCCAGAGTGAAACCGCGGATGATATCGCTTTCCTGCTGGCGCGCGGTCAGCAGCATGACGCGCACCGGGAGGTTCTCCGCGCGCATCGCCGCCAGTACCTCATAGCCATCCATTCCGGGCATGTTGACATCCAGTATGGCCGCCTGGGGGCGCCAGCGGCGCGCGGCATCCAGCGCCTTCGGGCCGTCGGCCACCAGGTGGCATTCCATGCCGGAATTTTCCAAAGCGGTGCGCACCAGCGCCAGCACGGTCGAATCGTCATCGGCTACCAGCACACGAATGCGCCCGCCGCCGGCCATCGGCGGCGCGGGTCGAGCCTGCTGGCGACCGCGATGCGTCAGTGCCAGGCTAAGTCGCACCAGCGCCTCCTCGGGCTGCCAGATGTCCATCAGGAATTCGGCTGCCATGGCCTGTACCGCGGGGTCGAGCTCCGCCAGGTCCTCACGCTGGCCGACCAAGACCGTGGGATGGCCGGCCACGGCGGAAGACGGGTCCAGCCACGCCGAATCCCCTCCGCCGGGGCGGACGTAGGTGACCACCACATCGCACTGCGCCAGTGCGGCGGAATCGGGAGGGCTGGCCAGCTCGAAAGCCATGGCCCGCGCCCCAGCTCGCTCCAGCGCCACGCAAAGACGTTGCGTTTCATGCGCCGGCAGGCCCACGATGGCGGCGCACTTTCCGCGCAGTGCCTGGACGATGGCGTCGGGGATGGGAGCATCGAGGGCCTCACGCGGCGTGCTGAAGGCCAGCAGCAGATTGCTCAGCGATTCGCGCACTTGCGCCATGTCCACCGGCCGCTCCAGCAGCAAGGCCTCCACCTCGCGGGCCAGGCGGGCGAGAGCCGTATAGCCGAGCAATCCCCCGGTTCCCACCCATTGGTGCACCGCGCGGGCGGCTTCGTTGGCGTGGAATGCGTCCTCCAGGTCCACCAGCAACTGGCGCGCCCGTTCCTGGCCTTCGTGCAGGAAACGGCGGCGCAGCGCCTGCATTTCGGCGGCCGGAATGGCTTCGTGCCCGGTCGGCGGGGCCACAGCCGGCGTCTCGGATTCGGCGCGCTGGGTCAGCAACCGGCGGATCCGTTCGCCCAGCGTACGCGTGTCGATCGGCTTGGTGATGTAGCCGTCGCAACCTGCATCCATCGCCTTCTGCTCGTCGCCTTTCATGGCGAATGCCGTCAGCGCGACCACCGCGATATCGCGCGTTCGTTCATCCTGTTTGATCAGCCGCGTCATCTCCAGCCCGTCCATGCCGGGCAACTGGATGTCGGCCAGGATCAGCCGTGGACGGTAGCTGCGCAGCACTTCCAGCGCCTCCTCGGCGCTGGCCGCGGTCAGTACCCTGTATCCCTCATTCACCAACAGAATTCGAGTGAGTTTCAGATTTACGGGTGTATCGTCGACGATGAGAATCGGCTCGCCCGCCATGGTCAATCTCAGTGTATCGTAGTGTGCCGTTGCGTCCCCTTGCAGTCTTACCCGGGGGCGCCAACCGCATGATCCAAAGGTAGTATCGCCGAAAATACGCTACCCCGCCCCGCTTCACTCTGCACCGCGACCGCACCGCCCTGGGCCTCCACGATGTGGCGCGTCAGCGCCAGACCCAGCCCCGTTCCCTGCTCCGCGTGCCGGCTGTTGGGCAGTTGTGCAAACTCCTGGAACAGCCGCGGCACCTCGTCGGCGCCGATGCCGATTCCCGTGTCTTCCACCTCCAGCCGGAACTTCTTGTCGCCTTCCTCGGCGATGCGCAACGTTACGCTGCCTCCCGCGGCCGTGAACTTGACCGCGTTGGAAAGATAGTTGTACAGCACTTGCTTGAAGCGGCCCGGGTCGATGTTCGCCGTCAGCGTGGCCGGAACCTCCAACGCCAGGTGCAAGCCTTTCTTCTCGGCCAGCGGCCGGATCACGTCGCGGACTTCCAGCGCCAGTTTCTCTATGCGGCAGCGTTCCGGATGGAGCTCCATGCGGCCCGCCTCAACCTTGGAAAGGTCGAGCACGTCGTTGATCAGTTGCAGCAGATGCCGCGCGCTGCTCAGGATATCGCCGAGCACATCCACCTGGTCTTCGGCGACGGGTCCGAGTTTGCCGTCGTACAGTAACTCGCTGAATCCGATGATGCCATTCAACGGCGTGCGCAGTTCGTGTGACACGCTGGCCAGAAAGCGGCTCTTGGCCAACGTGGCGGAGCGTGCGGCCTCTAGCGCGCGTCTCAGTTGCTCGTTCTTGTTGCGCAACTCCAGCGCGTACTGCTCCACTTTGCGCGCCGCCACGGCGGCCAGGTTGCGCTCCGTGACATCCAGCAAAGAGCGGATCATTCCGGTGATTTCACCGCGATCGTTGCGGATCAGGTTCTCGCGGATTTCGACCGTAAGGTGCGTGCCGTCGTCCAGCACATATTCGCACTCGAAGGGGCCGGTTTCCCGGCCGTTTTGGACGCGACGCATCATGGCCTCGCGCGCCTCCTCCTGGCGCTCCGGCGACATGAAATCCCAGGCGAGCCGGCCGAGCATTTGATCCGGCGTACATCTCAGAAGGGTGCAGACCGCCTGGTTGAAGCGGCTCACCACGCCCGCAAGGTCGGTCTCTTCGTAGGGGATCGGCGCCCGGTCGAAAAGGTCGCGGTAGCGCCGCTCGCTGACCCGCAGGTCGCGTTCCCGTTCGCGCAGCAGATAGGCGGCATCCTCCAGTTGATTGCCCAGCGTGGCGATTTCATCCGACCCCGGCGGCAGCGCTTCCAGCGGCAAGCCGTGCGCCAGGCGCCGCGCATTTTCCTCCACGGCTTGCAGGCGCCGCACCATCCGGCCGGCCAGCAGCAGGTGAATAAACAGGGCGCCCAGCGGGCCCACGATGCCGCAGACCATAATCGTGCGGAACAGGCGGCGCCGCGCCAGATCGCGCTCATAGTGGGCTTCGGTGAACAGCCGTTCCTGGGATTCCCTGAGCAGCGCCACCCGTGCCTGAAGATTGCCCATCACGGTTTTGTCGCGATCTCTGAGCGGTTCCGTCACACTGTGCCGCGGACTTTGTTGGCGCAACTGTTCCAGGATCCCCACCTCTTCGGCCGTGAGGCGTTGGATCTCGGCGAGCGACGTCATGCCCTTCGCGTCGCCGCTCAACTGGGCGGCAGTTCGCGACAGTGTCCGACCGATCGCCTGGAGGGACGCGTCGTAAATCGTGAGAAAGCGCTTCTCGCCCGTGGCCAGGTAACCCCAGACGGCGGTCTGGGTATCCAGCAGCGAACTCCGCAGGTCCACCAGATCGCCGCGCATGGCATACGCGCGCACCACGGTCGCGTCGGCTTCGCCGACATCGCCTTCCACCCAAAAAATCGAAAGCAAAGCCGCGAACAGGGCGGCCATGGGTACGGCCAGCACCGCAACGCCCTTGGCGCGCAGAGAAACCCGCCACCAGCCGGTCAGGATCTCCCGGGGATTGCCATCTGGCGCAACAGCCATATCGAAGACTCATTCTAATATGCGGCGGCATCCGAAGCCGTGGAATATTGAGATCCATCATGAGAAGGCGGTCTGGCGTACTTCCGTTTGCGATTGCGGCTCTCGCCCAACCACCCGTCGAGCCCGTCCCCGCCGAAGGCAGACCCCTTGGCGTCCGGATGGCCGCCACCTGGGGCCGCGACGCCGCCCTCGTCGCGGTCGCCACGCAATTGGAAACCCAAATCTTTGGCCGCCGATGAACGCCGATGAACACCGATAAGAAAAACAATAATGCTTATCCGCGTTTATCGGCGTTTATCGGCGGCTGAATATGCTTTTTTCCTCAACCTGCTAGCCTGGAGTTTCGATGATTTCTTTCTCCGGAATCCACAAGCAGTACGGCAAGCAGTTGATTTTCGTTGACGCTTCCTTTCAGTTGAACCCCGGTGAAAAGGTCGGATTGGTC
>JADGNT010000603.1 GCA_017883345.1 Candidatus Solibacter sp.
GGACTGGCAGCGAATTTCCGGCAAAATGCGCCGGAAATCCATGCCAGTCTTGTCAGTCCCGGGGGCGCTCGTGGGTGGCGATGAAGTCAGCATGGCAGTCTTTCATGAGCTTTCGCGGGCCGAAGGCCCATCCCAACAGACAGCGAATTTCCGGCAAACTGTGCCGGAAATTCATGTCAGGCCCCGGTTTGCGGTGTATTCCTGGCCAGCCTTCTCCAAAACGGTTAAGCACTCGGAATCACCGGGACAGGATTTCGCGGATCTTACGAGCCAGAGCTTCACGGCTGAAGGGCTTGGAAAGAAAGTCCACGTTCGAATCCAACACGCCATGGTGAACCACCGTGTTGTCGGCGTAGCCGGATAAGTACAGGACCCTGAGGCCCGGCCGGCTGGAGAGCAAGGCATCCGCCACCTGCTTGCCGCTCATGTTCGGCATCACCACGTCGGTCACCAGCAGGGAGATCTTTCCCGGGTGAGCCCGGCTGACATCCATGGCTTCTTTGCCGTGGGCCGCGGCGAGGACCGAATAGCCGAGTTGCTTTAACATTCTTTCCGTAAGGTCGCGGACCTGAGCTTCGTCTTCCACCAACATCACAGTTTCGCCGCCCTCGTGGCGGGGGGGCTCCGGGTCCTCGCTCAAGCCGGGTGAGACGGGCTCCGTCACCCGTGGGAAGTAGAGTTTGAATGTGGTGCCATGGCCGGGCTCACTGTAGACCCAGATATCGCCTCCGCTCTGCTTGACCATGCCGTAGACGGTGGCCAAGCCCAATCCCGTACCTTTTCCGCGTTGCTTGGTGGTGAAAAACGGTTCGAAGATGTTCTGCCGCGTGGCGGAATCCATGCCGTGACCCGTGTCGCTCACGGCGATCATGACGAATTCCCCAGGCTTTACCCCCATGTGGGTTTTGGCGTAGGTTTCGTCGATCTGGACATTACTGGTTTCGATGATGATGCGCCCGCCAGCGGGCATGGCATCGCGGGCATTTACCGCCAGGTTCACAATGGCTTGCTCGACGTGGTGCGGATCGGTCCGGATGTTGCCGGTATCCGCTCCCAAGCTCATCACGAGCTGGATATCTTCTCCGATCAGGCGGCGCAGCATGTTTTCGGTTTGCCCGATCACCGCGTTGAGATTGATAATGCGCGGTTGCATGATCTGGCGGCGGCTGAAAGCCAGCAGTTGATTGGTCAGCGCGGCGGCCCGATCCGCTGCTTTGAGAATCTCTTCCGCATAGCCGCGCAAAGGGTCGACGGTCGAAAGCTCATCCAGGATCATCCGGTTGTAACCCGCGATGACGGTGAGCATATTGTTGAAGTCGTGCGCCACGCCGCCGGCCAGGCGGCCCACGGCCTCCATCTTCTGCGCGCGCAGCAATTGTTCTTCCAGGGTCTTACGCACGCTGATATCACTGATGAAGGCGATGCTAAAGGTCCCTTCTTCGGTTTCGACGGCGCTCAGGGCGACTTCCACGGGAAACTCCGCACCGTCTTTGCGCCGCCCGGAGAGATCGAGTCCGATACCCATGGGGCGAACCCTTGGCCGCTGGAAGTAATCCTCGCGCTGCCGGCCGTGGGCCGCTCGTTTTGACTCAGGCACGAGCAGTTCGATGCCTGCGCCAATGAGTTCCTGCGTGGTGTATCCAAACATCTCGCCGGTACGGCGGTTGGCCAGAACAATGCGTCCGGCGGGGTCGATGCCGAGGATCGCCTGGGAAGCCGATTCCAGCAGAGCGACCAGCAGCTTTTCGCTTTTGTGGAAGACCCCGGGGATATCCGTGGGCCGGATGTCGTTGGGTGGGGGATGGTTGGGATCGCCGATCATAGCAGAACTTTTCGTGCCGACTGTATGGTCCAGGTTCAGCCGGGTACCACCTTTGCATTGGAGCAGGAATATCCGGCAAAAGCTAGCCCCCATAAGGGCGGGCAACCGGCGCGCCGGATCAATCCCTAAGCACCCGCTGGCGAGGCGTCGGTATAATGAAATGGAATGGCCAAGGGCAAAGAGCTCGAATTGCGTCTGCAGAGAACCGAACAGCAGCTCAGCGTGTTCCAGAAGGTCAGCCGTTTCATGGTTCGCGACTTGAGCTTGTCCGAGGTGCTCCAGGGCATTGTCTCTCTGGTGGTGGAATTCACGCACTGCGATTCGTGCCTGATCTACCTGCTGGATGGCGAAGACCTGGTGCTCTGCGCGTCCAATACGCCGCACCCTTCCACCATCGGCAAGCTGCGCATGCGGTCCAACGAAGGTCTGACGGGTTGGGTGGCGCGCGAACGCCGGTTGATAGCGATCTCGCGCGAGGCTTACAAAGACGCGCGATTCAAGACGTTCGGCGAACTGCCCGAAGATAGCTACGACGCGTTCCTTTCGGCGCCACTGATTGCGCGCAACCGGGTGGTGGGTGTCATCAACGTGCAACACCGCCTGCCCCATCAGCACACTGGCAGCGAAATGGAAGTATTGGCCACGGTGGGCGAGCAGGTAGGCTGCATGCTGGTGCTGGCGCGGATGTCGCCCTCCGCGCTGGAATCGGCCAATCACGTGGAATTGATCCTTTCGTCGGGCCCCGTGGCAATGAAACAATAGGTACATCGTGATCAATCCACTTGCCTGGCAGGTATGCGCACTGAGTCTACTGGCGCCGGCCGTAGCTCTGGCCCAAGCCCCTCGGTGGCAGATGCAGTATTCCTACGACCAGGCGAAATCCGAACTGGTGCTGCAAGACATGCAGACCCCCTCGGCCCGGCGCGGCGTGGCGATCGGCAGCATTCAGGATGGCAAGGGCGGCCGCAAGCCGGCGGCGGTAGTGACGTCGGACAGCGGTGCCCATTGGGATGTGGTGAAGCTCGAAGAGGTTCCGGTATCGCTATTCTTTCTGAATGACAGCCTGGGCTGGATGGTGACGGAAAAAGGCATCTGGAAGACCGACGAAGCCGGCAAGGACTGGAAGAAGCTGCCGAAACCGCCGGCTTCCCCATGGCGGGTCTATTTCGCCGACGAGAACAACGGTTGGGCCGCCTGCAATAAGAAGACGGTGTTGGTGACTCACGATGGCGGCCACCAGTGGGAGCCCATCAAGACGGCCTCCGATCCGCCGGGCGCAGCCGAGCGCTCGGCCTACTCCTGGATCAGCTTCGCCAATCGGAACTATGGCATTATCTTCGGATACAATCAGCCGGCGATGCGCTGGGGCTCCCGGTTTCCGGCGTGGATGGACCCTGAGGATGCGTTGAGCCGCCGCGAGACGCCGCACCTCTCCTACACCGTGGTGACGCGCGATGGCGGCCAGACCTGGCGAGCCGCATCGATGTCGCTGTTCGGACAGGTGACGCGCGCGCGTTTTTCGGCCAACGGCCCCGGCCTTGGGCTGATCGAGCACGGCGACTCCGCCACCTACCCGAGCGAGGTCTACAAACTCGACTGGGTCACGGGGAAAAATCAAACCATCTTTCGCGACAAGCGCTACTTCATCACCGATGTCTGGCTCACCAAGGAGGGAACGTCCTATCTGGCAGGCATCGAAATGGCGGGACAGGTGCGCAGCATCGTACCCGGGAATGTCAAGGTTTTCCAGAGCAGCGACATGAGTTCCTGGACCGAGATGGCAGTGGATTACCGGGCCGTTGCCCGGCGGGCGATTCTGTCCGGCGCCGACGAGCGGAATTTGTGGCTGGCCACGGATAACGGCATGATCCTCAAACTGAAGTAAAACATTTTCCGTGACGCGTGTATTATCCACAGGACTTGCACCGCCGCGAGACTGTAACTGATTCGAAACAAATCAAATAAAGGCTGAGGAAAAGGCGCCATTTCGCTGAGAAAAGCGTTGACGGAAAAGCACATCGGGAGCATAGTGAAAAAGGTTCCAAGAGGTTTGAGGAACAGCAAGCCGACGGAAACGTAGCGGACCTGGAACGATGATCCGCAGCCCCAACTTTTATTAGGACGGGCGGCGGGGAGCGAGAGGAAATCGGGCGGATTCGTCAGGTGGA
>JADGNT010000604.1 GCA_017883345.1 Candidatus Solibacter sp.
GTCGAAGAACCGCAGAAGTACACGCCGGGGAGCGGCGTGCCATAGAGGCGCCGTGTGGGGCGGAGGAAAAACTGCCGGATATCGAGCGCCCCGCCATTGAAATCGCCGCCCACCAAATTGGGATTGTGGCTTTCCATGGCGGCGGGGCTGAAAACGTGCCGCCGCAGAATGCGCTGGCGGAAGCCAGGGGCGAAACGCTCCACCTGCGCCTCAATGGCGTCCGTCATGTCCGCCGCCGAGCCGTTCGGCACGTGGCAGTAGGCCCAGGCGGTATGCTTTCCATCGGGAGCGCGGGTGGGGTCGAAAAGGGTGTGCTGCACGAGGAGAACAAAAGGACGGCCGGTGTGGCGCGCTTCCCATTGGGCGATCTCGTCGAGCGTGCCGCCGAGGTGCACGGTGCCGGCGCGACCGCAAACGGGAGCACGCCACGGGATGGGGCCATCCAGCGCCCAGTCCACTTTGAATGCGCCGGGACCGTAGCGATAGCGCCCGAGTGCCGTCCGAAACGCCGCCGGAAAACGCTTCCCCGCCAGTTCGAGCATCTGGCGCGGGGTCACGTCGCACATCACCACGGGCGCATCGGGCAGAGAGGTCACGGGCGAAGCGGTTCGAATCTCGCCGCCGAGCGCGCGCAGGCACCCGGCCAGCGCATCGGAAATGCGTTGCGCTCCGCCGCGCGGGAACGGCCAGCCCGCGGTATGCGCGCAGACTCCCAGCACCAGTCCCACGGCGGCACTCAGCGGGGCTTCCAGCGGCAGAGTGGAATGCGCGGCAATTCCGGCGAACAGGGCGCGCGCGCGGTCGCCGCGAAAGCGCGTTTCCGCCAGGCTGCGCGCCGGGCGAATCGCCGCCATGCCGAACTTGGCCAGCAGCAGCGGATGGCGCGGCACGCCGGGCGGCGCCAGCACGTCGTGGCGCAGGCGCGGCCAAGCGTCGGCGAACGGCTCGAAGAGCGCTCGCCAGGCTGCGCCGTCGTGGCCCAGATTGGCGGCCGTCCGACGGATGGAACGCTCCAGCAGTACCGCGGTGCCGTCATCCAGGGGGTGAGCCAGGGGGGCGTCCGGGTGCACCCACTCGAGGCCGTGCCCGGCCAGCGGAAACTGTTCGAAGCACGGCGAGCACACGGCCAGGGGATGCACGGCGGCGCAGATGTCGTGGACAAATCCGGGCAGGGTCAATGCGGCCGATCGCGCGCCGCCGCCGATGGTTGGGGCGCCTTCGTAGAGCGTGACCGCATGGCCGGCACGCGCCAGCACGATGGCGGCGGCAAGGCCATTGGGTCCGGACCCGATGACCACGGCGCGGGTTCCTGCGGGATGGGTCAATTCCGTTATTGTAGAAGAGATGCAGAAGAAACGGCTCGGCAACAGCGATATGGAGTTGACCCCGATCGGCGTGGGCGCGTGGGCGATGGGCGGCGGAGGATGGGCGTTCGCGTGGGGGCCGCAGGATGACGACCAATCGATTTCCGCCATCCACGCGGCGCTCGATCATGGCGTGAACTGGATCGATACCGCCGCCGTCTACGGACTCGGGCATTCCGAGGAAGTGGTGGCGCGCGCGCTAGAGGGCCGCTCGAATAAGCCGTATGTGTTCACCAAGTGCGCACGGCCGTGGAATGAGAAGCGAGAGATTCAGAAGGTGTTGAAGCGCGATTCCATCCGCCGCGAGTGCGAGAGTAGCCTGCGCCGGCTCAAAGTCGATTGTATCGACCTGTACCAGATCCACTGGCCGGAGCCGGATGAGGATCTCGCAGAGGGCTGGGAGGCGCTGGCGCGGCTGAAGGAAGAAGGCAAGGTCCGCTGGACGGGCGTTTCCAACTGCAACGTGGGCCAACTGGAGCGGTGCCGCGCGATCGCGCCCATCACCTCGCTGCAGCCGCCCTATTCCGCGGTTTCCCCGGAGACCCAGGACGCGCTACTGCCCTACTGCCAGGAGCACGGAATCGGCGCGATCGTGTATTCGCCGATGAAGTCCGGGTTGCTGACCGGCAAGATGACGCGGGAGCGAGTGGCGGCTCTGCCGGAGGACGATTTCCGCCGCCACGCGCCCGCCTTTCAGGAACCGCAACTCACGCGCAATCTGGCGCTGGCCGACCGGATGAAGCAAATCGGCGCGCGCCACGGCCGTTCGGCGGGAGAAGTGGCCATCGCGTGGACGCTGCGCCATCCGGCGGTCACGGCGGCCATCGTCGGCATGCGGAGCGCCGAACAGACGGCAGGGGTGGTGGGCGCGCTGGAATTCCAGTTGACGGCGGAGGAGATTTCGGAGATTGACGCGGCACGGCGGGCGTAGGGCCGCCAGACGGCGAGATACGGACTCGAAGCAACGCCGCCAACCTTTTCAGGGCTGCATCGCTTCCCGGCGCATGCATTCCATCACCCACATCCTCACAAGGGTGGAGGCTTCGATGGTCTTGCGCTTGGCTAGTCTCTCGATCATGCGTTTGGCCGTCGCCGGGATGCGAATGTTCAACTGCTTGGTGTTCGGCTGACTCCAGTATTCGAGGAGCATGCGCTCCAGATCCTCATGGTCCGGATCGACCTCCATGATGCCCTGGTCCAACAAGTCAACCCCGTCGCGACGGTCGAAGAAATCCGACAATTCCGCGTGACTGGCGCCCTTTCGCGGCAGTCGAATCCTGGCGGCCTCGCTTTTTGCCTTTGGCGCTTTCATCGGTTTTTCCTGTACCTTTGCTTTTCCCGGGGACTCATCGCGCGCATGTGAAACACGACCTCCCGGCCCACTTCGCGGCGGTAAGCAATGTGCAAATACTCCCCTGCGAAGGTCCTTCCGTAAAGCTCGAAGACGCCTTCCAATCCGCGTTGCGAACGCAGTTTCAAAGGGCCTGCTTCCAGCACTTCATAAAAGTCCTCTTCGTGAAAGCCGTGTTTGTGTGCGCTCTCGGTAAAGACGACCACTACGAACTATGTATAGCATACGCTAGGGCCGGGCGCACTTCGCAGGATTGGGTCGCTCTGGCCGGCCGTGCCGCTGCCATCGTCGGCATGCGGAGCGCCGAACAGACGGCAGGGGTGGTGGGTGCGCTGGAATTCCAGTTGACGCCGGAGGAGATCGCCGAGATCGATTCGGCGCGGCAGGGGTAGGGCCGCCCGCGCTTTACGCCGCAATCTCACGGAGCACTTCGGGATGCAGTTCCGCGACCCTGATCAACGTCTTTGCCGCTCCGCTCGGTGCGCGCCGTCCTTGTTCCCATTGCTCCAGGGTGCGCTTCGAGACGCCGAGCAGGGCGGCGAACTGCGCCTGTGTCAGGCCGGATTTCAAGCGCGCGCGCACGATGGGCGAACTGGGCTCAACCGGAGTCCGTTTGCCACGGCCAGCCTTGATTTCACTCACACCATCCAACACCTCCTGCCAGATGTCACGGTCCGCCTCGAATCGGGCCAGCGCACGTCCGGTGAGCTTCTTAGTCATCTTCGAACGCCTCCTTCAGTCGTCTCAGAATATGGGCCGGCGCGTTCTCCTGCTTCGTCTTGGCATACAATGCCAGCATCCAGAACTCATTCGGCTGATAGCGCACGAAATAGATCACGCGCAACCCGCCACGCTTGCCTGCGCCTTCACGCCGCCAGCGGAGTTTCCTTACACCTCCCGAGCCGCGAACCATCGCTCCCGCTTCCGGGTTCTGCATCATGAACTGCTGCAACTCACCGTATTCATCGTCGTCGAGGTAGCGGGCTCGTACGCGATCGAAGCCAGCCGACTCGATAAACACGAACACGACTCCATCCTACGCCTCTGGCGTACGTCTGTCAAACGCGCGCTAGCGGCCGGCCGAACCAGTCAGGTCGAGCAGCCTGCCTCCTCGACCGGCTCACCCGCCCGACTCGACAACCCTCGTCCAAAATAGCGGAACAACGATTGGGCTCTGCTATACTGTAGTGGTTCTGCCCGGCAATTCAGGTTTTCCTCATGTTCCTTAGTGTCAAACAGTTGGAGCTGCGTAAGATCGGCTTCGACAAGA
>JADGNT010000605.1 GCA_017883345.1 Candidatus Solibacter sp.
CGAAGCCGCGCGAAAGCATCCCGGCGGGCAATTGGCGCATTTTGGTGCGCGGATTGCGCCCGTCGATCGGCGCATCCACCAGCCGGTTGAACGCCATCGCGGCAGAGCGCGCACCCACCATGGCGACCACGATCCAGGCCAGCTTTCCGCCGATTTCGGCCGCCCTGTAGCCGCTGTCGCGGAAAGCCAGCAGCGCCCCCGTGAGGGCGAACGGCAGGGCGAAAACCGAGTGCTCGAACTTGATCATGTCGAGCGTGAGGCGCAGGCGTTTCCAGAGCATGAAGGTGACGAATCTCCCATTTTACCGTCAAGCGCCTCCGTGCTACAGTGGCGTACGGGCGGATTCGTGCACATGCTGGAAGCCTTCTCGCTGTCGGATAAGGGATGCGTCAGAACCAATAACGAGGATTACTGTTTCATCGACGCCGAGCGCGGGCTCTTCGTCCTGGCGGACGGCATGGGCGGCGCCAAGGCGGGCGAGCATGCCTCGCGCATCGCCGTGGAAACCGTGGCCGAAACCGTCCGTCTGTCCCCCCAACGGGATTCCCAGGTGCTGATCCGCGCCGCCGAGGAGGCCAACCGGCGGGTGCTCGAAGCGGCTCGGGACAACCCCAGTCTGGAAGGCATGGGCACTACCCTGGTCGCCGCCCTCGAACTGGAAGAGGAACTCGCCATCGCCAGCGTGGGCGACAGCCGCGCATACATATTGGACGACCGCGGCTTGCACGTCATCACCGACGATCAGACCTGGGTCAACGAAGTCGGCCGCCCCCTGGGGCTCGACGAGGAGAGCCTGCGTCATCACCCCATGCGGCATGTCCTCACCATGGCCATCGGCGCCAGCGCCCCGCTGACCATCAACCACTATCGCGTGCCCCTGGCGAAGGGCAATCTGGTACTCATTTGCAGCGACGGATTGCACGGCGTGCTGGAAGCGCCGCAGATGGAACAGATCCTCAATGGCGGGTGCGGTGGCGGTTCGCTAGAGGAAAGTTGCCGCAATTTGATCGAAGCGGCCAAGCAGGCCGGCGGTCCGGACAACGTGACGGTCGTGCTGATTAGAAAAATCGGATAATTCCGGGAAGCCCGCCGCACTAATCCTTCCGAGGGACGTTTTGTACCTGAAATCGGTCGGGTTCGCTGCTTGGTGGCTGCTATGGGCGGCGCCGGCGCTTGCCCAAGTCGCCATCCTGCAAATCCGCGTGATCGAAGGCGAAGGCGCCGTGCACCTGCCAGGGTCGCGCAGTACGCGCCCGATTACGGTGGAGATCACCGAGGAGACCGGCAAACCGGTCGCCGGCGCGGCCGTCAGCTTCCATCTGCCCGAGGACGGACCGGGCGGGGCGTTCGTCAACGGACTGCGCACGGAAGTCGTCATCACCGACGCTCACGGGCGCGCCAGCCTGCACGGCTTGCTGGCCAACCGCATCCCCGGCCGGTTCCAGATTCGGATCCTGGCATCCAAGGAGCAGGCGCGCGCCGGCACCGTTTCCTTCCAGTACGTTGCCGAACCCAGGGGCGGGGTAACTAGGGCGTCCGCCGCCCCGGCGGGCCGCCGGAAGTGGATCGCGGTGGTGGCCGCGGTGGCTGGCGGCGCGGTGGCCGGTATCGTGGCCACGCGAGGAGGCGCGGCGAGTCCGGCGGCGGCGGTTCCGAGTGCGCCGGCCCAGCCGGTGCTGAGCATTGGAACGCCCTCCATCACGGTGGGTAAGCCATGAGCCTTAACACAAAACCAATGGCCGCCGATGAACGCCGATCAACGCCGATGAAAACAAGATGCTTATCGGCGTTCATCGGCGTTCATCGGCGGCCCATTATTGATTTCTTCGCAGCTTTCTGCGGTCGCGGCTCGGCAGGATTGTGGGTATTGCTGGCCCTTGTGCTGGCGCCGGCCGCACATGCGCAATTCGAACTCTTCCTGGTCGAGGGGAGCACGGAGCGGGCCGCGCCGCCGGTCTACGATTTCGGCTCACTGTATGCCGATGAAACCGCCTCCGCGCACTTTCGCCTGCGCAACACTTCCAGCGCGCCGGCCACCTTAAACGTCCTGGCGGTCGCCGGTGTGGGCTTCACCCTGACGTCGCCCGCGCTTCCCGTCGGGCTTGCCCCGCAGGGCGCGATCGATCTGAGCGTTGTTTTCCGCGCCACCGATACTGGAGCCTACAGCGCCGCGCTGCGTTCCGAAGGCATCGCCATCCTGCTGACCGCTACCGTGGCGCCGCGGCTCACCTACCGCGTCGATCCCGGTTCCGGGACGGCGTTTCCCGGCACGTTGGATTTCGGCAGCGTCGTCCGCGGTTCTGGCGTCCAGCGCCGCATCACCATCCAGAACGAAACCCCGCTGGTGCTCACCATACCGGCGATCTCCGTGCAGGGTGCGGCTTTCGCCCTGCTGGGCGCGCCCCCCTCCGGCCAGGCGCTCGGACCCCGCCAGGGTGGGGAATTCACCATCGTGTTCACTCCGCGGACCACCGGTGCGCTGCAGGGGTCGCTCACGCTCGGCGACCGGAGCTACCCACTGCTCGGTACGGGCATCGATCCGCCGCTGCCGAAACCGACCGTCTCGCTCGACCTCAAGCAGGCGGCCAGCGCCCAGCAGGGCGCGTTGATCGTCCGCTTTGACGCTCCGGCGCAGACCAGCGGCACGGGGACCGCGACGCTGGATTTCCGCGGTCCCACCGACGCCGCCATCGCCTTCGCTTCAGGCGGCCGCAGCGTCACGTATCCCATCGCGCCCGGCGATCTACAGGCCGTGCTGCCATTCCAGACGGGGACCACCGCCGGCGTGCTCACCTTCACCGCGCAAATCGGCGGCTCTATCGACCAGCAGAGCGTAACCATCGCCGCCGTTCCGCCGGGCATCAGTGCGACTCAAGCCGTGCGCTTCGCCAGCGCGCTAGAGATCCGCATCACCGGCTTTGACAATACGCGTTCCCTCGGAGCGCTCTCCTTCACGTTTTACGATGCCGCCGGCAACCCGATCGCGCCCGGTGCGATTCGCAGCGATGCCGCAGCCGATTTCGCCCAGTACTTCGCCGCCTCCGGCCTGGGCGGCGTGTTTCTGCTGCGTGCCGTATTCCCGGTGACCGGGGATGCCGCCCTGGTCGCGTCGTGCGAGGCAACCCTGGCCAACTCCGCCGGTTCGGCCAAAACCCAACGCACTTCCTTTTGACCGGGTGCGCTGACGGGCAGATGTGGCGCACGCACTCTTGCGTAATGCCGCATACTTTTCCCAGTACCGCACAGTCTGCATTGATTGTGGGGCGGACCCCCCGGTCCGCAGCCGACGCCCGCGTCGGCTCGCCGCAGTGTGGATGATGCTGATTTCATTGGCGAAAAGCGGGTCCAGAGGGACCCGCGCGGACCAGGGGGTCCGCCCCACAATTTCGGCGGGATTCGCAGCTTTGGCAAAAAGTATGTGGCGCACGCACTCTTGCGTGCTGCGCCGGCAACTCTTGCCAACGCCCGCCCGCTGGCGCAGAGGCGTCGAGTGAGACTCGACGCTGCACGCAGCAGTGCGTGCGCCACGAGGGTGCTTTTTCGACCCTGTCAAGCACTCTGCATTAGCCAGGCATGACAAACCACAAAGCAATGATCTGTTCCACCCAGCAAACGGATCGCTCTATGCGTTCTGGCGCAGCCAGTCGCGGAAGGCGTCGCGATAGAGAACGATCCCCTTGCGCGAATACTTCAGGTATCCCTGGCGCCGGAACTGATTCATGTAGTGAGTGACGATCTCGCGCGACGTGCCCACATACTGAGAGAGCAATTCGTGGGTGAACGGCGTCATGCGGACCGAGCCATCCTCCTCCACCGTGCCCAGGCGTTCCGAGAAACGGATCAGCGAGCGGGCCAGGCGGCGCGCGATGTTGTCCACACTGAAGCTTTCGATGCGGTGCGTGAAATCGATGGTGCGCTGCACCAGGATTTGCAGCAGCGCCACGGACAGGCGGGGACGCTTCATGATGATGTCTTCGATCTCG
>JADGNT010000606.1 GCA_017883345.1 Candidatus Solibacter sp.
CCTCCTTTAACCTGATTTCCGAGTACCACGCCCGAAAGCCATGAACTGCCACTCGAGCGAGGCGGCTGGGCAGGTCCAGTGCGATTATGTGTCCTGCCCGCACTACAATGCGGCGCCATCCCCGGTTGAACAACGTCACCGTGCCCGATTATCGGCAATCCGCCGCAACCGGAGCCCAGCGCAACATTCGATTGGGCCGGCCGCTCGAGAGAATCTGCCGTCTGCACGGGGCCCTCTACTCTGATTACCGGAAAGCGGAACCGAAACCCGTAACCGCGCGAGCTTTTATTTCTGATATGATCGGTTCGCGATCGACCATGGAAGAAGCCTCGCAGCGCGACATTACGCGGTTGCTCCAGGACTGGCGTAAAGGCGATCAAGGCGCACTCGAGCAGCTTGTTCCGTTAATCGGGCGCGACTTGCGGCGCATTGCGAACCAGCGGCTGGGGAGGGCCGGTCAGGCGGATGCCAGTCTGACCGCCACCTCACTGGTGCAGGAAGCCTACATTCGGCTGTTGGGCGACCAGAAGGTGGACTGGCAGGGGCGCGCTCACTTCTTCGCTCTGTGCGCGGAGATCATCCGCGGCATTCTGGTCGATCATGCGCGCGCCCGGTATGCCGCCAAGCGTGGCGGCGGAGCGCCCCACGTTCCTCTGGAGGAGGCTTTGGGGGTTTCCGAGGAACGCGCTCCCAACCTGGTCGCCATTGACGATGCACTCCGGGAGTTGTCCAAGATCGATCCACGCAAGGGCCGGGTGATCGAGTTGCGTTTCTTCGGAGGGTTGACCGTCGAGGAAACGGCCGACGTCCTGCATATCTCGCCGGACAGCGTGGCGCGGGACTGGCGACTGGCAAAAATGTGGCTGATGCGGCAGATCGACGGGGCGGCTTTCCATGGCGCAAGCTGAATGGCGGCGCGTTGAGGAGTTGCTCGAGCAGTCAATGGCGATCGAGCCCGCCCGGCGGCCCGCGTTCCTGGAGCAAGCCTGCGCCGGCGACGAGGGGTTGCGCCGGGAAGTGGAATCGCTGCTGGCATACGAAGGACGGGTCGAGCAGTTCATGCCGACCCCGGCACTGGATATGCTCAGCGGCGGCATCGCCAGCGAGCCGGCGAGATTCCCGGAAGCCCAGGAAGTCGGCCCGTATCGCATTGTGGCGCTGATCGGGCGCGGTGGCATGGGAGAGGTTTACCAGGCCAGGGATACGCGTCTGGACCGCGATGTAGCCCTGAAGTTTCTCCCTGCGCATTACGTGGATACCCCGGATGCAGTGGTGAGGTTCCGGCGCGAGGCGCAGGCTATCTCGTCGCTGAACCATCCGAACATCTGCACCCTCTACGATCTCGGGGAACATGAGGGGCAGCCGTTCCTGGTGATGGAACGGATCGAGGGCGAATCGCTCAAGCAGCGGCTGGCGGGTGGCGCACTCGCGGTGGGCGAAGCGCTCTCCATTACGTCGCAAGTGTGCGACGCTCTGGAGGCGGCTCACACCAAGGGCGTCGTGCACCGGGACATCAAACCGGCCAACATCTTCATTACCTCACGCGGACCGGTGAAGATCCTGGATTTCGGGCTGGCCAAGCTGCGCTCCGAGCCCCAGCCGGCTCCCGAGGCAACGTTGGACTCCGCGGCCTCGCCGCACGAATCCACGATCACCACTCTGGGGCGGGCCATGGGCACGGCGAGCTACATGTCGCCGGAGCAGGCCCGCGGCGAGGATGTGGATGCCAGGAGCGACCTCTTCTCTTTGGGTGTGGTGCTGTATCACGTTACTACGGGTACGCGGCCATTCGAGGGGGACACGCCGGCGAAGACGGTGGAAGCGATCCTCGCCAGCAAGCCTGTCCCGCCGCGGCTCCGGAATTCCGCTATCCCCGTAAAGCTGGAGCGGATTATCCTCAAGGCCCTGGAGAAAGACCGGGCGGTACGGTACCAGACAGCCGGGGAACTGCGAGCCGACTTGGAGCGCCTTCGGATGCCGGCATCCTGGCGCGGCCGGTGGCTGCTGGCCGTGGCGGTACTGCTGTTATCGCTGGGGGTCACACTCGCCGCTATGAGACTCGGGTGGATCGGGGCGCCATCCACAACGCCTGATCTGAAGGTCCGGCAGGTTACGAACAATCCGCCGGAAGATCCGATTCCTCGAGCTTCCATCTCACCCGACGGAGCATCCCTGGCGTATGTGGACCTGACCGGTCTCCACGTACGCAGGATCGATACGGGAGAGACTACTAGCTTTCCGCCGCCCGAAAACTGTTGTTTCCGGTGAACGACCGTAAGCTGGTTCCAGGATGGAACCAAATTACTGATCAGCGGACCGTTCGGGCCCAAGGATCACGGGGGGATCTGGGTTTTCCCGCTCGGCGGCGCTGCGCCACGGAAGCTTATCGATGGCGCCAATTCCGCCGTGTTGTCGCCGGATGACTCCCAAATAGCCTATCTCGGCGGCGGAGGCGCGATCTGGCTGGTAAACGCCTCGGGCGAGGCCGCGCGCAGGATCGTTGCCGCTCCACCCGGTTACTCGCTCGACGAAACGCTCGCCTGGTCACCGGACGGCCGGCGGGTCGCGTATGGAAAGCGCAAGCCGGATGAATTCAGCATCGAAAGCTACGATTTGGACAGCGGCCAGACCAACGCGATTCTTTCGGATCCAAAGGGGGCGAGCTTTGGCTGGGCGCGGGATGGACGGATCATTTACGCCCGACAGGAAGAGCCGCCGAACGAAACCAGCTCCAACCTCTGGGACATACGGGTCGATCCCCGGACCGCGCGGGCTCGCGGCAAGCCCCGCCGTCTGACCAACTGGGGCGGCTATCTGTTCGACATACTCAGCACCGGCGCCGGCGGCTCCCGCCTGTCGTTTGTCCGTAAGCGCTTCCGGAGTACTGTTTATGTGGGAGAACTGGAGGCCGGCGGCGCCCGGTTGAGCACGCCACGGCGCCTGACTTTCGATGAATGGATGAACTGGCCGACGGGGTGGAGCCATGACAGCCAGTCGGTCTTGTTCACTTCCGACCGCGGGGGCCGTCTGGATATCTTCCGGCAGGACGTTAACGCGCCGGTGCCGCTGGCATTGGTCACTGGCGCGGAAGAGAGAAGGGATGCGCGGTTGAGTCCTGACGGCCGCTGGATACTGTACCTGACTTCGTCTGACACCCAAGGGCAGAGGCAGGCTGCCGAGGGCCGTCTCATGCGGGTCGCGCTCCGCGGGGGTTCGCCCCGACTCGTGCTCCTCGTGCCTGGCTACCCGGCGCTCTCCCGGGTGGCTGCCGCGGGTGAGTCCCCCGGTACGGCTCTGGTGGGCCTTCCACGGTTCCGCTGTCCCGCGGCGCCGCAATCCCTCTGCGTCTTGAGTGAGAAGATTCAAAACCAGGTGATTTTCACGGCATTCGATCCTTTCGAGGGCAGAAAGGGTGAATTGGCAAGGATCGGCGCCCCACTTGCGGACTCCTGGGACTTATCGCCGGATGGACGGTGGATTGCTTTAGGCCCGGGATCGGGCGGTAGCCGCATCCGGCTCCTGCCTCTGGCTGGCCAGCCGCAACGCGATATCTCTCTGGATGGGTGGAGCAATATTCAATGCGTGGCGTGGGCGGCGGATGGAAAGGCTCTGTTCGCGACCTCGTGGGCTTCGAAAGATCCGCCCCTGCTGCGCATATCACTCGATGGCGAAGTGAAGCTGCTGCACAAGGGGCTGTTCCACGTGGAGGACCCTATCCCGTCTCCCGATGGCCGCTACCTCGCGTTTGGAGAAAACACGATGGAGAGCAACGTCTGGGTGGTCCAGAATCTGCGGTAACGCCAGTTGGTTTGCGGCGTAACGGTGTAGTGAATTGCTGGACTCGGCGATCCCGCGTTACGTGTTCCTGACGGGACCTGGGGCTTTCCAGCGCGGTGGGTGCGCGTCGTCAGTTTCCAGGTCGCTGAAGCATTCACGTCACAACTGAGGCCTTATCGTAAGCAGATGTCGTCTGTACG
>JADGNT010000607.1 GCA_017883345.1 Candidatus Solibacter sp.
CTGGCCAACCCCGGCGAAGTGAAATGCCACGGGGGCCTTCCCACCGGGAATCCGTTCGCGCCCTGCCCTCCCGGAACCAGCGGCACGGTGAGAGGCCAACAGCGGATACTCCAGGAAGACACCTTGGACGCGAGAACGAATGGACTGAACTACGGCACATTCAATGCCAACATTCACGAGGACGGCACGCTCAACGCCTGGGGAACGTTCCGCCTGGAGGTTTCCGGTGGCGGCGTTTGGGAAGGCGTGTGGGAGGGTAAGCAAGCAGCAGACGGGAGTTTTTCCTATAGTGTCACCGGACACGGCAGCGGCGGCAGCGTCGAGCACCTGCAACTGCTATGGGACGGCACCTACCCCGCCGGTTCCCTCGTTGCGACCATCAAAGCGCGTATCCTGACCCCGGGCAAGTAGGCAATTGGCGCCGCTCGCTCGGAAGGCGGCGCCCTACCTACGGCGGCGGGTTGTGGCGCAAGCGGCTGTTGCTGGAGTTGGAGAAGCGGCAGGATAACACGCGCCGCTATACCTTCAACGCCAGCTCCGCATCCGTGCGCCGCACGTAGTTCGCGTCCAGCCCCGCCGCGTCGCTGGCCTCGCCGCGCGCCAATCGCTCGCCCGCGATGCGGGCGATGGCCGCCGCCAGCGCGCGCGGCGCCGTCACGATGCGCGCGCCCTCGAATCGCGTCCCTGCCAGCACCAGCGCGAGATCGTTCGACAGAAACTCTTCCACCCCGGCGGGCAGCCGTTCCAGCCACGGCGCAAGCTTGGTCACCACTTCCGGGGTGACCAGCTTGCCCGCATCGTCGTAGACCGCGCCGTAGACTTCGCCGCGGCGCGCATCCAGCACCGCGCCGCGCAGGAGCGCCGTGCCGTATCGCGCCACCGCCTCCAGGTTCGACACCGCCACCGCCGGACGCCCCATCGCCTCCGCCAGTCCCTTCACGCACCCTAGCGCCACCCGCACGCCGGTGAACGTTCCCGGCCCCGACGCCGCCGCGAAGCACCCGACATCCGCCAGCTTCACGCCGTGCCGCTCCAGCAGGCGCGCCAACTCTTCGTAGAGCACCGGGCTGAAGCTGTCCGGCGCGTGCAGCAGCGCTTCCTCCAGCAGTTCGCCATTCCGCACCAGGGCCAGGCTGCCGTACTCGCTCGTGGTGTCCACCGCCAAAATCAGCGGCATCACTGCTCGAGTCCGAACGCCCGGTCCACCGCGTACACCTTCCCGTTGGCGTTCATGCCATACACGCGCAGGTGCATGACGGCGGGAAAATTCTTGGCGATGCCGCGCAGCGGCCGCATGACGCCCTTCTGCCCGGTGGCCAGCACGCGATATCCTTGTCCGTCGGCTGAAACCTCGCCCGTCCACAGCCACATCATGGTGCGCGTGGCGCGCGTTTCCTTGGTGATCTTGGCGGCGAAGGGCGGCGGCACCCGAACGTTGATGTCCGCCACCGGCTGCTCGATGGTGAACGGCACCTTGGGACTGTTCGACTCCACGTCCTGCAGCACAATGTCGCGCGATTCGAACTTGTAGGATTTGTTCATGCCTTCGACGCGCCCCTCGCGCACCACGTGCAGCACCCAATCGTGCGCGGTATCGGGCGGCGCACCGGTAAAATGGTCGCCCTTGAATTTGCCCTTGGTGAACTGGCCGTCGATGGGGTTGACCCAATAGACGTCGTACCCGTGCTTCTCCACCACCAGTTCGAGCGGCCCCGGCTTCTCCATATAGACCACGTACTCGGTGTCCTCCAGGGCCAGCGCCTTCCCGCCGTCCACATCGTAGTACGGCTCCAGTTCCCAGTAGCGGGTGTCGTTGAAGAAGAAATCGAACCACACGGTCATCTGCTTCGCCCCCGGCGAGTTGGCGTACTGCGCGCCGGCGCCGCTGTTGGCGTAGGTCACCGATTGCCCGTTCATGGTGGCGTTCCACAGCCGCTTGCGGAAGGCCGCGGTGTCCAAGTCTCCCGGTGCGCTCTTCCCCGCCCCGCTGTCCTCGCGCCCGCAATCCAGATTGACGAACGGCACGCCGAAGAGCTGGTGCTCGATGGCGCCCGTCTGGTCGTCGGTGTTGCCGTAGGCGGCGAAGTCCATCCAACCGTCGTCCAAGAGCGGCGCCGAGGTCACGCGCGCGCCCGAGGTGCGCGGATGCTGATAGCCATCCAGTTCCTTCAGCACCTTGCCGGCCTCTTTCAATAGCGCCCGCGTGTCCAGCGAATCTTCGAAATACTGCACGGCCTGCCAGGTGACATTCATGGCGGCATAGCGGCCCACCAGGTAGCGCAGGAAGCGGCGCCGCTGCTCCCACGAAGGAAAGGACACATTCCACGCCGCGCCGTCCGCCGCCAGAATCAGATCGGCCGCGATGCCCTTGCCGTTGAGGTAGCGTATGCGTTCGTCCAGGCGCCGGAACTGCGCCAGATTCGGCGCGTCCGGACCTTGGAATACGCTATCTGCGCCCTCGCCCCCGATGGCGCCGCGCAGGTGGTTGAACTTCTGCGCCGCGCGCGCATCGGCCACGGCGCGAAACGTGGCGTCGTCCTCGGTGGCGAAGCGCATCTCGGCGGCGCCCATCCACAGGTGCGCCTGATAGAGCCCGCGCGCATCGCGCTCCGAGTAAACCCAGTGGTGCACGTTCTCCGGATGGATGAACCCCGGCGATGGCGACGCCGCCGCCGTGAAGTTCCCCGTCTGGCCGTCGAACTCGGGCGTGTTGCTGGTGACGCGGTAAGCCCAGTCGCCCGCCTCGGTCGGCGCGAAGCGCACCACCATCCGCCGCCCGCCGTCCCAGTACGCCGGCAGCGCCAGGGTGCGGTGCCGCGGGGAGCGGAATTCCGCCTTCAGCTCGACCGTCTTATAGGGTTCGGGATGCTTCGCCGCCGCCGGCCCGCTCAACTCGAAAACCAGTTCGCAAGTGGAATAGGCGGGCGTGTTGTTGCATGGCGAAGCATCCTGCGCCCGCACCGCAGCTACCGCCAGCACCGCCAACGCAGCTATCCTCATACCCTTAGGATAGCCATTCTGACGTGGCATAAGTTGCTCATGACGCCAGGGGCGTCTCAACGAATAGTTAAGATATTGCCGCCCATCAGCCCGGCATTCTATTTGATGTGGGCGGGTTGGAAAGCTGCCTGGAGCGCCGGTAACCAACCGGCGCGCAGCTTGCCAAGCGTGCCCCACAAGGGGCACGCCGCAAACGGAACACCGCGCAGAGTTGTATGGCGCGGAGGAAGAATGCCCCCACGACTGGGGGCATGGCAGCCTAAAAGGCTACGCTACGGTCGATCTGGAAATCGTCGAAACAGGTGACGCTGTCGGCTTTGGTCCACAGCCCCACCTTGCCGGCCGTGGAGAAGGTGGAGTCCTGAACTTCAAAGAGCTTCTCCCCATCGAAAGCGACCGTGAAGACGTTGCCCTGGAAGGACACGCTCAACGCGCTCCACGTCTGCTTGGGAACACGATGCTTCACTCCGTATGTCTTAGGGGGAGTGCCTTTGGGCGCCAGCGCGACCCGCTCGCCCTTTGCGACCTTGTAGAGCACGACGTTGTCTTCCAACGCGTTGGCGCGGACGATGTAGTAGTTGTCCGGATCCTGGTAGCGCCAGACGAGGCCCGCCGCCTGGTCCCCGCCGCCGGAAATGGTCTTGAATTTCACCGACAGCGTTCCATCTTTCACGCTTGCGTTCTGGTAGACCGCGAGCGGAAATCGTTCGCCGGTCGCGTCTTTAGAAACCTGCGCGAAGACATTGGGCTGGCTCGGCGCCGACTCGTCCTTGACGATCTCCCACTTCGGGGCTCCCCCCTTGTGGGTCATGGCTACCGTCCAACCGGGAGGCAGCGCGCCCGGAGCGGCATTGTCAAAGTCGATTTTTTCCGCGGAGCACGCGCACGCGACAAACACCGCAGCGAGCAGAACATTAGTCGAAGTCATCTATCTCTCCTTTTTAAACCTTTGTCAAGTTCGGGTCG
>JADGNT010000608.1 GCA_017883345.1 Candidatus Solibacter sp.
TCGGTGGTGTATTTGTGTACCTGCTGGGAGACATCGTGGGTTAGCTGGACCGTGGCGCCCGGAACTACGGCGCCGGCAGGATCCACCACGGTTCCCGAGATTTGGCCAGTGACACTCTGGCCGTAAACTGCGGGCAGCGCCGCCAGCAGGCCGATCCACACCGTTACGAGACAACCAAGTCTCTTCATGTACTCCCCCAAATTATTTGTTGTTTGGTTGCGCCATCCGGAAGAACTCCGGCGGCGGTTACGATGGATACCAGCCCCTTTTAAGGACACTACAAGCGATGCGATCGTACTCGTTACCCGGTTTGGCGACTTCACGGTCGCTTGCATTCACGCCCCTTGAAACGTATCAAAGCCCTGGTAGTGGCATTAGCATATAACCCCTGGCTCCCCGTGTCAAGCAGTTTACCTGTCAATTTTATTCTGGCCTTGACAGACAATTCCAGAAGCTAGTACGCTACAAGCACTCATGCGGCTTGTGCCGCTAAACCGGCCGCCAATCCGCGATCGAGCATATCGCCATATAGGAGTTGGGGAAACCAACATGACCCCTCAGGTAGAGAACACCAGTCTTCACGCGGGTTCCGTGATTGATCCGTCATCCGCCGCCGGCTTCATCCGCGAAGCCTTGAGCGTCGGCGAAGGCATCGTGCGCCTGGCGCCGTGCTGGGTGCCGCGCTCCTTCCTGATGCCCGGCGGGCGCCTGAAACTGGACCCGCGCGACCTTTACATATTGGGCGGCCATCGCGGCGGCATCGACGAGCGCTGGTTCGCCTCCACCACCAAGGCGTCCAACGGTCCCTTGACCGCGCCCGATGAAGGCCTGGCCTACATCGAGTTTCACGGCAAGAAACTGCTTTTGACGGACGCCATCGAACGCGACGGCGATCTCTTCCTGGGCGCCAGTGTGATGCGCCAGCACGGCGGCTGGAACCTGCTCTGCAAGTTCTTCGACAACCTCGGGCCGATTCCGCACCACCTGCATCAGACCGACGAGTTCGCCGCCCGCGTGGGACAGAAGGGCAAGCCCGAAGCCTACTACTTCCCGCCCCAATACAACTTCGCGGGCAACAACTTCCCCTATACGTTCATGGGCCTGGAGCCCGGCACCACGCGCGACGATGTGCGCGGCTGCCTGGAACGCTGGAACGAAGGCGACAACGGCATGCTGTACCTCTCGCGCGCTTACCGGCTCAAGCCCGGGACCGGCTGGCAGATCGACCCCGGCATCCTGCACGCGCCGGGGTCGCTGGTCACCTACGAACCGCAGGTCAACTCCGACGTCTTCGCCATGTATCAATCGCTGGTGGAAGGCCGCACGGTGCCGTGGGAACTGATGGTCAAGGACGTGCCGCCGGAACATCATCACGATCTGGACTACCTGCTCGACATGCTGGATTGGGACGCCAACACCGATCCCGAATTCTACCAACACCGCCACTTCGAACCGGCCCTGGTGGCGCCGCTCGATTGGATGGCCGATGCCGGGTACCGCGAAAAGTGGATCGTGTACTCGACGCCGCATTACTCCGCCAAGGAACTGACCGTCTTCCCCGGCCGTTCCGTCACCATACGGGACGCGGCCGCCTACGGGCTGATTCTCACCCAAGGCTACGGCTCGATCGGCAAGCATGCGGTGGAGACACCGGCGCTGATCCGCTACGGGCAGATGACCAGCGACGAGTTGTTCGTCAGCGCGGACGCCGCCGCCAATGGCGTGCTGCTCACCAATAAGAGCGCCACGGAAAATCTGGTACTGCTCAAGCACTTCGGCCCGGGCAATCCGCAGGCGCCGGCGGCGCGCGTGCAATGAAACGCTTCCTTACGAGCCGGGAAAAGACCGCTGAGATGGCCGGGTTGACAGACGAAAGCGTCTGTCCCACGTGTCGGGCAGGCGGGGTACCCTCTGGGTCCGCCTGCCAACCGACCTTTTCTCAGGTGCTGATTGTCGCCGCGGCCCTGCTCGCGGCGTCGTGCGGCAACAAGCCCGCTGTGGAGGAAAAGAAGGCCGCCGAAGCGCCCAAGGCAGCGGAGTATTTCCACGTAGATGCGGCTACGGCCGGGGGCGTCACGGGCGCCATCACCTTCGGCGGCGCCAAGCCCGCCCGGCAGGCGATCTCCATGGAGGCGGACGAAGGCTGCCAGAAGGCGCAAGCCGGAAAGCCGGTCTACGACGAAGCCGTGCTGATTGGAAAGAACGGCGGCCTCGCCAACGCCTTCGTCTACATACAGACCGGCCTGGAAGGCAAGAAATTCGAGCCCAACACGGAAGCCGTGGTTTTGGATCAGCACGGGTGCATGTTCGTGCCGCGCATCGTCGGCCTCCGCCCCGGGCAAACACTGGACCTCAAGAACGGCGACGCGGTCTCGCACAACGTCCATCCCCTGCCGGTCAATAATCGCGAATGGAACCAGGAGCAGGCGCCGCAAGCTGCCACGGTGGAACACCGCTTCGCCCGGCCGGAAGTCATGATCCCCGTCAAATGCAACATCCACGCCTGGATGCACTGCTACATCGGCGTGGTGGATCATCCCTACTTCGCCGTCACGGGGCCGGACGGCAGGTTCGAATGGAAGAACGTCCCGCCGGGCGATTACACGGTCGCCGTGTGGCACGAGAAGCTCGGCAAACAAGAGCAGCAGGTCCACGTTGCCGCCGCGGGCTCCGCGGCAGTAAACTTCACGTATCGGTAAGCATGCCACTAATGAAAATCACAAATGTACCGGGATACCGCTCCCGACCCAGAGGGTACCCCGTCGCGGCTCTGATCGGAGCCGTGGCGCTGCTCACCTCCTGTGCGCCCGGCGGCCCTTCCTACCGGGTCTACATCAGCAATGAAGCCTCGGGCGATTTGACCGTGATCGATCCGGAAAAGATGGTGGCCATGGCCACGGTCGCGATCGGCAAACGCGCGCGCGGCATCCACTCCAGCGCCGATGGCAAGCAGATTTTCGTGGCGCTCACCGGTTCTCCCTTCGCGCCTCCCGGAGTGGACGAGAGCACGCTGCCTCCGCCCGACAAGAGCGCCGATGGCATCGGCATCTTCGATGTGGCGCAGAACAAGTTCCTACGCAAAGTCCCCGGCGGAAGCGATCCGGAACAATTCGCGATCGGCAAGGACGGGCTGCTCTACGTCTCCAACGAGGACGCCGCCGGCCTGAGCTTCGTCGACCCGGTCAAGGGCACCGTGCTGGCCACCGTGGCCACCGGCGCCGAACCCGAAGGCGTCACGCTCACTCCCGACGGCAAATTCGTCTACGTGACCTCCGAGGACAAGGGCACCGTTGCCGTGGTGGACACCGCCACGCGGCAGGCCGTCAAGACGATCCCCGTGGGACGCCGTCCGCGCGGCATCGTTTTCCTGCCGGATGGATCGCGCGCCTATGTCACCAATGAGAACGACGCCACGGTAAGCGTGATCGACACCGCGAAGCTCGAAGTGGTGCAGACCATTTCCGTGGGCGCCGGGCTGAAGCCCATGGGCATGGCCATGACGCGCGACGGAGGGAAGCTCTACATCACCACCGGGCGCGGCAAGAAAGTGGTGGTGCTGGAACCTGCCACCGGCAACATCGCGGGGTCCTTCGAAGTGGGCGACCGCCCCTGGGGCATCGCGCTTTCGCCGGATGAGAAGCTGCTGTTCACCGCCAACGGCCCCTCTGGCGACGTGTCCATCGTCGACGTGGCCACGCGCACCGTGCTCAAGAAGGTGAAGGTGGGCGAGAAGCCCTGGGGCGTTTTGGTGGTGGGCCGGTAGAGCGGCCTTCCAGGCTGCCATGCCGGTATTCGTACCGGCATTCTTCGAAGAACGCCGGCAAGGACGCCGACGTTGCAACCGGGGTACCCTCTGGGTCTGGTCGCTCCACGGTTTGAGGCGTCCACGTCGCCAATGTCCGCTACACGTCGCACAGTGCCACCGCCTCCGCCAGCCCCTGGGCCGGATCGCGCGTCGGGATGAA
>JADGNT010000609.1 GCA_017883345.1 Candidatus Solibacter sp.
CCCCTGCTGGCCGCCTCCCGCGAAGGCTACCGGAACCTCTGCCGCCTGGTCACCCGCATGAAACTGCGCGCGCCGAAGGGCGAAGGCGCGGCCACCCTCGACGAACTCGCCGAATTCTCGCGCGGGCTGATCTGCCTCACCGCGCATCCCGACGAGCGCCTGCTCGATATTTACGGCAAGCACGCTCTCTGCGCCGAACTGCAGCGCCATCACAACCGTGAGGAAGAGGCGCACAACCAAGCCACCATAGATCGCGCGCGCCGTCTGGGTATCCCGCTGGTGGCCACCAACAATCCCGCTTACGCCGTCCCCGCGCAACGCGAACTGCTGGACGTCTTCACCTCGATCCGCCATAAAGTCACGCTGGCCACCGCCGGCCGCCTCCTGGAACCGAACAGCGAGCGCCACGTCAAGCCGCCCGCCGAAATGGCGCGGCTGTTCGCCGACCTCCCCGAAGCCATCGCCAACACGCGCGAAATCTCCGCGCGTCTGGATTTCACGTTGGCCGACCTCGGCTACGAGTTCCCGCGCTACCCCGTCCCCGAAGGCGAGACCCAGATGAGCCTGCTGCGCACTCTCGCCGGCGAGGGCGCGCGCCGACGCTACCGGCCCTATCACGAGCGCGCCCGCCAACAGATCGAGCGCGAGCTCGCGCTGATTGAGAAGCTCCATCTCCCGGGCTACTTCCTCATCGTCTGGGACATCGTGCGCTTCTGCAAAGAGCACAATATCCTCGCCCAGGGCCGCGGCAGCGCCGCCAACAGCGCCGTCTGCTACGCGCTAGAAATCACCGCGGTCGACCCCGTCGGCATGGACCTTCTCTTCGAACGCTTCCTCAGCGAAGAGCGCGGCGAGTGGCCGGATATCGATCTCGATCTCCCCAGCGGCGATAAACGCGAACAGGTTATCCAGTACGTGTACCAGCGCTTCGGAACGCACGGCGCCGCCATGACGGCCAACGTCATCACCTACCGCGGGCGCTCCGCCGCGCGCGAGGTCGGCAAGGCGTTGGGCTTCGAAGTCACCAGCCTGGAAAAGCTCAGCAGCCTGGCGCGGGCGTGGGAATGGAAAGATCCCATGGACACCACCGAGCGCCAGTTCCGCGAGGCCGGCTTCGACCTCAACCACCCGCGCGTGAGCAAGTTTTGCGAGCTCTACCGCATGGCGCAGGACCTGCCGCGCCACCTCGGCCAGCACTCCGGCGGCATGGTCATCTGCCAGGGCGCACTCGATTCCGTGGTGCCGCTGGAGCCCGCCAGCATGCCCGGCCGCGTCGTCGTCCAGTGGGATAAAGAGGATTGCGCCGACCTCGGCATCATCAAGGTGGACCTGCTCGGGCTCGGCATGATGGCGGTGCTCGAAGAGTGTCTCAAGCTGTGCCCCGAAGTCGATCTCGCGCAACTCCCGCCCGACGACCCTGCCGTCTTCGCGGCGTTACAACGTGCCGACACCGTCGGCATGTTCCAGGTGGAAAGCCGCGCGCAGATGTCCTGCCTGCCGCGTTTGAAGCCGGTGCGCTTTTACGACATCGTGGTGCAGGTGGCGATCATCCGCCCCGGCCCCATCGTCGGCAAAATGGTGCACCCTTACCTGAACCGGCGCCAGGGGCGCGAACCGGTCGATTGCCTCCACCCTTCGCTAGAGCCCGTCTTGCAGCGCACGCTCGGCGTCCCGCTATTCCAGGAGCAACTGCTCCGCATGGCGATGATCGCCGCCGGATTCAGCGGTGGCGAGGCCGAAGAGTTGCGCCGCGCCATGGGTTTCAAGCGCTCCGAAAAACGCATGGCGGATATTGAGCTCAAACTGCGCGCCGGCATGGCGCGCAACGGCATCGCCGGCCAAGCACAGGAGGATATCGTCCGCTCCATCACTTCGTTCGCCCTCTACGGCTTCCCCGAGTCGCATGCCGCCAGCTTCGCCCTGATCGCCTACGCCAGCGCGTACCTGAAGTGCCACCACCTGGCGGAATTCACCTGCGCCATGCTGAACAATCAGCCGATGGGCTTCTACGCGCCCGCCATCCTGATCAAGGACGCCCAGCGCCACGGACTGCGCGTTCTGCCGGTGGACGTGACGTGCTCGGCATGGGAGTGCACGGTGGAGAGTGGGGCAGGCGCTTCCGCCTGCCAACCCCCTATACACGAAAGGTTGGCAGGCGGGGTACCCTCTGGGTCCGCCTGCCCCACTATGCGCCTCGGCCTGCGCTATGCCCGCGGACTCCGCGAAGATGCCGCCCGCGCCATCCTGCGCGCCCGGCTCGCGCGCCCCTTCAGCAGTGTGGACGATCTCGCCGTCCGCGTCCGCGAACTGCGCAAGGACGAACTCAATCGCCTGGCCGAAATCGGCGCGCTCAATGCCCTCGACCAACAGCACCGCCGCGACGCCCTGTGGCAGGCGCAGCGCGCCATCCTCCCCGTCGGCCCGCTGCTCGCCCCGCTGGAAGAAACCGGCGAACCCTCGCCGCTCGCGCCCATGAGCACCGAAGAGCGCTTATGGGCCGATTACCGCGGCACCGGCGTGACAGTGGGCAAGCACCCCATGGCGTGGCGCCGCATCGAGATGAACGCGCTCGGCGTGGTCCCGGCGATGCACCTGGCGCGCATCCGCGACGGCGCTGTGGTGCGGATCGCCGGCAGCGTGGTGGTGCGCCAGCGCCCCGGCACCGCCAAGGGCTTCGTCTTCCTCAGCATGGAAGACGAAACTGGCATGATGAACGCCATCGTCAACCCCGCCACCTTCGAGCGCTTCAAATTCGAAGTCCTGGGCGAGCCCTACCTGATCATCGATGGCGTCCTGCAAAATCAGGATGGCGTGATCAGCGTGAAAGCGGGCCGCATCGCCGCCCTACGCGCGGGGGCCGCGCCGGAGTCGCACGATTTCTACTGAGGTTTGATTGCCCCGGCCCGCCATCGGTCGAGACGCCGGCAAAAGATATAACCATCCAATATCGGAGGATTCTGCCCAAGTTGTGGACAGAAGTTGTCAGCGCCTTAAGCCGACCCTCTGTGAAACACGAAACCGGCGCCGGGCCGCGAGGCTTCAATCTATCGGTAATTCCACTTCGGTGTAGCTGCCTGGCGTGGCGGCATCCACGGCGGCGGCGATCGCTTCAAGCCTCTGGCGGACCAGCCGCCAGCGCCCCTGACTGAGAACCACCAGCGCGATTCTCCGGCCCGCCAAATTCTGCTGGTACTTGATGCTCTTGTCGCTCGTTACCATCACATCGAATGCCGCATCCTCGGCGGCCTGGAGTAAGTCGCCGTTCTTGAACAAGTGCCAGCCGCGCGCACGCGCTTCGACAACCGTATGCGCATTCAGCGTCCGGGCGAGTCCTCGCGGGATATTGTTATCAAACAGGATCAGCACGATTAGAGAGTGACCGTATCGAGGCTGCGGGCCGCAAATTCGATCACGGCTTTCACCTGTTCCCGCGTCACGTCGTACTGTTCCGTGATTTCATCGATGCTCATGCCGTCTTCCAGATTTTCAAAGACGAGCTGAACGGGCATCCGGCTGTCCCGGAAAAGCCATGCGCCGCTGACTTTGCCGGGGATGCTCTCCACGGCGGGGCATTGTGACCAATCGAGATTCGCCATCGTCAAGCCTCCCGATCCCTAGAATAGACCTCAAGCCCGACCCGTGCCTCGTGCCACAGCAGTGGTGTCACACCATCCGGTCGAGATCGTCCGGCACTACGATCTGGCCCGCCATGAAGCCCAGCCGTCGAACCTGCCCCGCGACCGGTGTGCCCAACGACGTAGCTTCCCGCTCCCGGTCTTCGTCTGCAGCCATGTCCCGGTACGCTGTTTCGATGTCTTCCGGCAGGACATGCGGACGCGCCAGCTTTTCCAGAAACTGGCTAATTCGCCGCCGGCCGACCTTCCGATGCAGCCCTTCGTAAACTTCATCGCTGACGCTGATCGTGAGTTTCTTGCTCATGGTCCTGTACGTATTCTACGCCACT
>JADGNT010000610.1 GCA_017883345.1 Candidatus Solibacter sp.
CGCGGCGGCGGCGGGGTGAAAGTCGGTGAGCAGGAGCGTGCCGCCCGGCGCCAGGATGCGGGCGAATTCGTGCATGGCAGCGGCCTGATCGCGAATGTGACCGAGCGTCAGCGCGCAGAGCACGAGGTCAGCCGCCCCACTCGCGATGGGGAGCGCGGTGGCATCGGCGGCCGCAAGCCGCCCGCGCAACCCGGGTTTCCCCGCCGCCACGGCGAGCATGGCCGGTGAGGCATCCACACCGATGGCGGATAGACGCGCCGTCCAGCGGCCGGTGCCGCTGCCGACGTCGATCGCGCGGCGGGGGTGCAGGCGCGCGATCCACGGCAGCAGCGCGCGCTGCTCCAGCGCCACAATGGGCGACGGCGTCGCGTCCCAGGTGTCGGCCCAAAGCGCGTAGCCTTCGCGCGCCGAAACGCGGATGGCGCCCATTAGAGGCTCGCCCATTAAAGACTCTCCAGCCGCGGTTGGCGCAGGCGCACCAGCTTTTGCGCCAAGCGCAGTTCACCCGGAAAATCGTAAGCGCCCATCGCGTAGCGCCAACCGCTCAGCGATTGCAGCAGCGTCCGGCCCCAAGCGGGCAGGCGCATATCCTGCGTGGTGGGCCACCGCGAATTCATCACGGTTTCGAAATCCTGTATGCGACGCTTCACATGCGCCGGCAGCCAGGGCAGTTGCGGGTCGGTGCGAATCAGGAACGGGTACCAGCGATCCGTGATCCACTCGTCGGGGCTCGCCGGGAACACCACCTCGACATCGCCCCACGCGCCGTTCCGCTGTGGCGTGGGGACATAGGTCTGGACCACGATTTCGACCGCGGGATTGACTTTCTTGATGCGGCGCACGAAGGCGATGTTGGCGGCCAGATCGCCCTCCGCGTCGTCCGGATTGCCGAAGATCATGGAGTACTCGGGAACGATGTCGAATTCCCGTATGCGGCGCGCCAGTTCCAGCGTCTGTTCACTAGTGAGCTGCTTCTTCATGTTGCGCAGCGCTTCGTCGTTGCCCGATTCCACGCCGAAGAAAATCATCACGCAGCCGGCGGCGCGGAGTTGGCGCAGGGTATCGTCGGAGTAACCCAGCACGATATCGACGCGGGCTTCGCACCACCAGCGCAGATGGAGCGGGGCGATGCGGCCGGCGAGCTCGCGCGCATGGTCTTCGCGCAGGAAAAAGTTGTTGTCGTAGAACTGCACCGCGTTGACCCCATACTTCGCCTGCATGTGGCCGAGAATGGTGGCGGTGCGGTTCGGCGACTCCATTTTCTCCCGGTCGTAAACCGGGACCACGCCGCAGAAGTTGCAGCGGAAGGGGCAGCCGATGCTGGCCTGATGGACCGCCGTGCGCGAGCCCAGGAACGTGCGCGCGATGTACTTCGCGGGGTCCATGCGGTGGTACGGCGGCCAGGGGAAATCGTCCGGCGCTTTCAGCGGGCGCGCGGCGGTGTGGACGTGCAAGCCGAACTGGTCCTTGTAGGACATGCCGCGGATGCGGGAAAAATCGCGCGCGCCGCGCAGTTCGCCGATCAGTTCGAGCAGTGTATCTTCGCCCTGGCCTTTGACCACGAAATCGACATACCTGGCATTGAGCGAGGCCTCGGTGTAGAGCGATGCGAAGTAGCCGCCCCACACGATGGGCACGCGCGGGTACTTTTCGCGCAGCGCGCGGCACACCGCTATCGCCTGGAGCAACTGCGGACCCGGCATCACCGAAACGCCGAACAATTCCACCCGATGGTTGCGCATCAGCGCGTCGATGGTCGCCCACGGATCGGGGTCGGCGTTGCCATCCACAATTTCGTACTCTTCGCGGCCTTCGAGCACCGCGCCGAGATAGAGAACGGAGAGCGGCAGGCGGCGGTTCTTCGGCTTGGTGCTGCGCGGATGGAACAGGATGATCATGTGGTGAACCTGCCGGCCAGAATCCAGAAATTGGAGGGCGGACGTTTGCCGCGCCAGCGCGCCTTCCACGGCCGCAGGGCCCATTGCCAGCCATACCAGGGGCGGTAGACCTTCCATACGATGCCCAGGTCGCGGCCCAGTTCGGCGAGCATTTCCGTGTCGAAGTACTCAATGCTTTCGAGCGTGTCGGACGCGAACCCGTAGGTCGCCTGGAATTGCTGGTGGCGCTCGCGGCGCATCAGTTCCCCGTGCTCGCGGCGCTGGTAGATTGGCGAATCGACGATCAGAAAGCAGCCGCCGGGCCGCAGGCAACGGCGGATTTCGGTGAGCGTGCGGCGGTAGCCGGTGGAGTAGTGTATGGACGCGTTGTAGATGGCCACGTCCAGGCTGCCCGCGGCCAGGGGCAGATCGTCGAACTCCGCGTTGACCCGCGGAAAGGCCGTGTGTGCCGGATAGTGGCGGCCGGCGGCGAGGCCGTCCAGCGGATCGCCCAGGATGTCGATCGCGATGGGCTGATGGCCGCGTAGCGCCAGGCGGTAGGACAGCCAGCAGTTTCCCGCGCCCAGGTCGGCGATGCGTAGCGGCCGGCCAGACTGCTTCTCGATGGGCGGCAGGACGTGGCGCTCTAGATACCGATAGCTCTTGGCGCGAATCGTCCACTGGTCTTGCAGGCGTCCGGTGATATCGCGGTAAGGCAGCGCCAGATAGTACGCGGAATCCTGGGAACCGCGGCCTTCCGCGTGGCGGATCTTGATGTAATCGTCGAGGAAGCGCTGGCGCGTGGTGGCTAGCATCACTTTCTCACCAGCAGGAACAACCGGTGATCCGCCAGCGCGCGCAGCAGCGGCAGGCGCGCAAGACGCCGGTCGCACGCGGCGAGGCATCCGACCAGCGCCGCGGGCAGCTTGACGTAAGATGGCGGCACACAGAGCCCGATTCCCATCCAGCGCTGCAAAACGAAGTTGGGCGCAAACGCGGCGCGGATCTGTGCCGCCGTGGGGTAGTGGACCATGATCCCCGGTGGGGCATGCTTTAGCTTGCCATCGCCGCTGTGCCGCGAAGCGGCACGCGGCGAACTTTGCTCTTCTGATGGGCAAGCTAAAGCATGCCCCACCAAACGCCGCAAAGCCTTGCCGAACTGCCAGCGCACGCCGTAGTACAGAGTCTCCCACGCGCAAAATCGGCCCAACAGGCAGATGGCCACGCGGCCGCCCGGACGCACCAACCCGGCCAGCGAACGCGCTACGGCCGGCAAGTCCTCGACGCAATTCAGGGTTCCGAAATTCGAGATTGCCCCATCGAACGCTCCGCCGATTTGCGCCAGATCTTCCGCGCTGCACACCGCGGCCGTAAAGCCGCCGCGCGCCTGCGCTACCTGGACCATGGCGGGCGACGCGTCCGTCGCGTACACGGTGACACCGCGCGCCGCGAAATGGGCGGCATCCTCGCCGGTGCCGCAGCCGATGTCGAGAATCCGCATCCCCGGTTGGAAGAGCGTGTCCATATCGCGCCAGACCAGATTGCGCTGCGCGCGGCCGATCGCGGTGGTGGTCCAAAGCGCGTCGTAGCGCGCGGCTAAGTGGTCGAAAGGTGGGGCAGGCGGACCCAGAGGGTACCCCGCCTGCCAACCTTTCGGGCAATTGGAGTTGGCAGGCGGAAGCGCCTGCCCCACATCAATCCTCATGCCTCCACCTCGCTGTAGGCATCTTCCAGGCGCTGCCGCACCTGTGCCGCTTCGGCGGGAGTTTCGCTGCGCAGCAGTTGATCGGCCAGTTGATAGAAGCGCCGCGACCGCCGGCCGCGGATCTTGATGTCGCGATCCGTGGTCGCCTGCCACGGGCCCAACTGCACCAGCTTGGGCGCAACTTCGTCGTAGTAAGGCGTCCCTTTGATGGGGTAGGAGATGGTCGTGAAGAAAACGTCCGGCTGGCAGGCCTTCACCTGTTCGTACGTCGCCTCGATATCCGAGAGTTCCTCGCCCTCGTAGCCCCACATGAAGAACATGCCGGTGCGGATGCCGTTCTGTTTGAGTTGCCCCACCGCGGCGCGGACCTGCGCGACGGTCA
>JADGNT010000611.1 GCA_017883345.1 Candidatus Solibacter sp.
GCCAGGCCAAGGAACAGGAACACCCGCGCGCCGATGACGCTCCCGCCAGAGAAGGCGAACTGGTTGATGACCAGCACCGCCACGATGGTGAGCGCCAACGCACAGCCGACCGTCACCGCGATGCCGCGCGTCAGTGCGATCAGACGGAGCCGCCGTTCGATGGCTCCCAGATACTCACTCAAGCGATCCAAAGGTTTCATACCGCCGCCTCTTTATCCACCGAAAGATGTTGATTCCCCAGCAAGGATTCGACCAACGCCAGCAACAGCACCGCCAGCATGACATACCACCATAATGACACCGGCTTCTGTTCGTCGCCGGAAGTGCTTCCCCCGCCCGCGGTCCCTTGGACTGTATTCTGCCACAAAGTGAGACTGTCCTGGGACACGGGCGCGAGATCGCTCTCATGCCGGTCTGCATTCACCGCCACCAGTTCGTTGCGCCCGTTGGGCCGGCGGATATCGTAGAAGCCGGCCATGGTGAACTGGATGTTCTGCGCCTTGGTGGCCTCATCGAGCGAAAGCGCGCGCTCGCCCTTGGGGTCCAGCACGTCGACCGCGGCGCCCTTTTCCTTGGAATCGCGCAGTTCGGCGAACCCGCCCACCAGCACGGAGGCCGGACCGGCATCCAAGCGTCCCAGGTAGCGCGCCGTCTGTTCGATGAAGGGCACGAAGGAGGCGTGGATGGGAAAATCGTTGGCCACGTTATCGAAGGCGGAAGCGAACGTGAGGACGTGGCCTTCACCTAACTGAGAATCAATCAATAGCGGCGCCTGGTCGCTCAACCGGGCCGCCACGCGCGCATTGCCCGGGGCCACATGAATGGCCTGGTAGAACTTGACGCCTTCCCACCGGTCGTCTTTCAGAATCGAAGGATGTCCGGCATCCAGCCACGCCGCGGTCTGGAAGCGCTCGCCCTCGCGGCCGGCGTAGCGCGCCTCCTGAATGGCGTCGCCGGTGACCGGCACCTTGCCGCGGCCCACGGAAAGGTGTCCGAGCGCGATCCACACGCTGCCGCCGCCGCGCACATAGTCGCGCAGCGCGTTTTCGAAGGTGGGGGGGACCGCGCCGATATCGCTGAGCACGACGAAGGCGTACTTGCCCGGCGCCACGTTGGCCACCTGATCCACCGTGGCGGGATCGATCTCGAAGGCCGATTGGCCGGCGGCATCGAGCGCCGCCTTGAAGAAGAGCAGTCCGCGGCTGCCCGCCGATTCCTGGACGAACAGGGCATGGCGCGGGTCGCTGCGTTCCACCGAAAAATAGAAGCTATCGTCGGCCGTCAGGGTGTCGGCGGTATCGATGCGCACTTCGCCCTTATTGCGCCCGTAAGGCACATCGAGGGAGAGGAATTCGACGGTGGCGCGCCCGTTCTCCGGCACCTCCACCTGCTTGGTCTCGGTGACGCGCCCGTTGAGCACGAGGGAAACGCTGCGCGTCGCTTTCTTGTTGCCGAAGCCCACCACCGTGGCCAGCACCCGCGCATGTTTGGCGTCGTATACACGGCGCGGCGCCACCACGTTCTCCACCGCGAAGTTAGGCGTTTCCTTGGCGTCGATGCCGTGCGGATTGAGTTGCACCGCGGCGCTCAGCCGCAGATCGTTGAAGTTGGCCGGCCAGCCGCTCTGCTGCATGTCCGAGTAGAGTTCCACGGCCAGGGGCAGCTTCAAGGATTGCGCGATGGAGCGCAGGGAGCGCGAAAGTTCCGCGAAGGAGGTGCGGGTGTCGCCCGGCTCGATGGAATCCACGGCGGCGTTCAGGGAAGAGCGATCGTCGGTGACTTCGCTCATCACCTGCACACGCGATCCGAAGGCCAGCACCTGGGCGCGTTGTCCCAAGCGCAACCCGCCGATCGCCGATTTGGCCGCCGACTTGGCCTGCGAGAGTCGCGTTCCCGCGCGCATGCTGAGGGAATTGTCCACCGCCAGTACGGTGACTTCGCCAGAGCGCTTGGAGGCCAGCACGGTCTGCCGCACATAAGGATGCGCAAAGGCCAGCACCAGGAGCAACACCAGCAGGGCGCGCGCCGCGAACAGCAGCAGGTAGCGCAGGCGGCGGTGCTTGATGGAACTCTGCGTCCGCTTCTCGAAGAACATCAGCGAGCTGAACGGCAGAGGCGTGGTCTTATGTTTGCGCAACAGGTGAAGCCAGACCGGGAGCCCTACGGCCACCGCGCCGGCGAGAAACCATGGCGTAAAGAATCCCATCGATTTACAAGCGCCCCTTACGAACTTGCAGATACTCGCGCAGCCCCTCGTCCAGAGGCCGCCCGGTATCCATCAGAAAGTAGTCCATGCCCGACCCGCGGGCTTTCGAACGGAGCGCTTCGATGTGAGCATCGATCTTGTGCCGGTACTCGTTGTGCGCATACTCCGGCGACACTTCGAGCGATTTGGTGGTCTCTTCGAGATCGTAAAGGAGCACGGGCTCGCGGAACGTGGGTTTGAGCTCCTGCGGGTCGAGCAGATGGAAGAGGATGACTTCGTTGCCGTGGTAGCGCAGGGGCTCGACGGTCTTGACGATGACCTCGGGGTCCTCATAGAAATCGGACATGACGATGACGATGCCGCGGCGATGCAGGAAATTCTGAAAATGGACGAACGGCTTGGTGAAATCGGTATGCGTCCCCGGCTCGGCCTTTTCGATGGCGTGCAGCAGGCGGTAGAGCTGTCCCTGGCGGGTGGACGGCGAGACGTAGTTCTTCACGTCCTCATCGAAGACGATCAGGCCGGCGGCATCTCGCTGGGTGTGGGCCATGTAGCACAGGGAGGCCGCGACGAAGCGGGCGTAATCCAGCTTGGTGACGCTGGCGGACCCGAAGCCCATGGAGGCTGAAGTGTCCAGCAGGAGGAGCAGTTGGGTATTGGTCTCACCCTTGTAGCGCTTCAGGAAGCAGCGGTCGGTACGGGCAAAGACGTTCCAATCGACGTGGCGGAGGTCGTCTCCCTCGGCGTAGGCGCGGTACTCGGCAAACTCCTGGGAGAAGCCGAAGTCCGGGGAGCGGTGGAGCCCGGCGACGAAGCCATCGACCACGGTCTTGGCCACCAGGTCGAGGCTGGAGATGGAGGCGAGCGTGGCCGGGTCCAGGAAGCGCTGTAGCATTATTGGGAGCCTCTGTCATGCAAAATGTTTTTCAACGCAGAGACGCAGAGAACGCAGAGGAAAGCGCAGAGAAAACCAGGAAATTCGGTTGGCATCAGCGGGGCCCTCTATTGAACTCGGTGTAGTCGTTAACTATTCTCTTGATGCCGTCCTTAAGAACCAGAACATTGAAGTTGATCAATAGACCGACTTGCTTATGGGACGCTCTCAAATATGTCAATAGTTGGGCCGAATGGATACGCAAGATCTGTTCGATCGATTTGAGTTCTACTACTACTGCGTCTTCTACGAGCAAATCGACCCGGTAACTACAGTCCAACTGGAGACCTTTGTAACTGAGTGGCAAATGGACCTCACGAGTGAAGGTGAGACCCATCCTGCTCAATTCATAGCAAACGCATTCCTGGTACGCCGATTCCAGCAAGCCGGGACCTAAGTGCCGATGAACCTCCATCGCGGCCGCAATAATCCCACGAGTGATTTCGTTGAGATCACGGAGCCCCTCGGCTCTCTCTGTGCTCTCCGTTCGTGGGGTGCTCTGCATGTCTCTTCTCTGCGCTTATCTCTGCGGTCTCTGCGTCTCTGCGTTGAAAAAACTGCCTCAAGCACGCTAATCTCTGGGCGCCGGCTTCCATTCCAGGATCTTTTTCAAAATGTCGTCCTGTTTCAACCGATCGCTCTCCGCATGGAAGTTCAGCAAAATCCTGTGCCGCAGTACCGGAATGTAGAGCGCCCGGACGTCCTCGTAGGTCACGTGATACCGGCCCTTCATCAGGGCTCTCGCTTTGGCCGCCAGTACCAGGAACTGCGCCGCGCGGACGCTGCCGCCGTAGTTCACGTACTTTTTGACGAAGTCG
>JADGNT010000612.1 GCA_017883345.1 Candidatus Solibacter sp.
TTCGATTACGCGGGCATGTCTTACCAGGAGCAGGTGGCGCAGAAGGGGCTGTCGCCGATGGTGGTGTTCGGCATGTCGCTGGTGTTTGTGTTTCTGATTCTGGCGGCGCTATACGAGAGCTGGATATTGCCGGTGAGCGTACTGCTGGGGACGCCGGTGGCGGTGGCCGGGGCGCTGGCGACGCTGTATCTGCGCAACATCACCAACGACGTCTACGCGCAGATCGGGCTCGTCATGTTGATTGGACTGGCGGCCAAGAACGCGATCCTGATTGTCGAGTTCGCCAAGGTGCGCTATGAGGGTGGCATGGCGCTGACGGATGCGGCGCTGGAGGCGGCCAAGTTACGCCTGCGTCCCATCCTGATGACCAGCTTCGCATTCATCCTGGGCTGTGTCCCGTTGTGGATGGCATCTGGCGCCGGCGCCATCGCGCGGCGAGTGGTGGGCAGTTGCGTGATCGGCGGCATGTCGGCCGCCACGGGGATCGCCGTGCTTCTCATCCCCGTTACTTTCTACCTCACGGAGAGGTTGGGAACGCGCCACAAAGCGGGGCCGGGGGAAGGAGGGCACTGAGATGCGAAACATGGTTCGGGCCATCGTGGCCGGCTCAGTCTGCCTTCTCAGCGGATGCCTGGTTGGACCGCGGTACCAGCGTCCGGTGGTGACTGCGCCGGCGGTGAGCCGTGGACAGGCCGCCGCGGAAGCGGCTTCGCTGGCCGACCTGCCATGGTGGGAAGTGTTCCAGGACGAGACGTTGCGCGGACTCGTCAAGACCGCGCTGGTGAACAACAACGATTTGCGGATTGCCGTGAAGAGGGTGGAACAGGCGCGGCAGCTCACGGTGCAAGCGCACGCCGGGTACATGCCCAACGTGGGATATGAGGTGGGGATCAGCCAGGGCAAGAATGAATCGCTGGGCAACCCGGCGCCATCGAACGGCGTGCGGCGCGGCACGTTCGCGGTGGGGTTGGCGGCAAGCTGGGAGGCCGACGTTTGGGGGCGGATTCGCCGTTTGAACGAATACGCGCTGGCCAACTATCTGGCCAGTGAACAAGGGCGCCGCGGGGTGCTGCTGTCACTGGTGAGCAGCGTGGCCCAGGCTTACTTCGAGCTGCTGGAACTGGATCTCCGGCTGGAGATCGCGCGGCGCAACGTGCAGGCGTTTGAGGGAAGCCGGCGGATTTTTCAGGAACGCCTGGAAGGCGGTACGGCATCGCGGCTGGAGACGGCGCGCGCGGAGGGGGCGCTGGCCACGACGGCGGCGACGATTCCCGAACTGGAACGCCGGATCGCGATCCAGGAGAACGAGATTCACCTGCTGCTGGGATCGGCGCCGGGACCGATTCCGCACCAGGGCACGCTGTTGGAGCAGACCATTCCTCCGCACGTGCCCGCCGGACTGCCGTCGGAGCTATTGGAGCGGCGGCCGGACGTGCTGCGGGCCGAACTGGCGGTGCGCGCGGCGAACGCGCAAATCGGGATCGCGATGGCGGCGTTCTTTCCAAAGATCGGGCTGACGACGCTGCTGGGCCGGGTGAGCAGCCCACTGGACGATTTCACGGCCGGGCGGATGAACGTGTGGAGCGTGGCGGCGAGCCTCGCCGGACCGATCTGGGAGGGCCGCGGGCTGCGGGCGCAGAAGCGCCAGGCGGTGGCGGCCTGGGAGCAGGCGCGAATCGAGTACGAACAGGCGGCGCTGGCCGCGTTTCGCGATGTTTCGAACGCGCTCATCACGCGCGAGAAACTGGAGACCGTCCGGGACCGCCAGATGGAAGCTGTCAAAGCATTTCAAACCGCCGTGGAAGTCTCTCAACAACGTTACATGGCTGGTAAGTCCGGCTATTTCGAGGTTCTGGAGGCGCAGCAACAACTGGTTCCCGCCGAAAACGCCCTGGCGCAGACGGAACTCGACCGCCGGCTGGTAATCGTTCAGCTCTACCAAGCCCTCGGTGGCGGGTGGCATTTGAGCGATGCCGATTGGGGTGGACCGCCGCCGGTCTCGCCGCCTCCGGCACCCAAGCGAAATCCCTGAGCAGGCACCGCACGGTGTTCCCATGGCAACTGCCAATTGTTCATCCCCGCGGTGTTCGCTTTGCCTCTCGATGCGGTAGCGTGAGAGAGGGATCCTGATGAGAGCCTGCTGGATCAAGCTCGGTGCACAAAACAAACAGACCAGCGGAGGTGATTGGGAGTATGCTGAATTTCCGGCTAGGATGTCCAAACGAAAGTGCTGGATTCGTACGCACGGGGAGGCCGGGCGACCGGCCGTGGAACGGTTGAGGAAGCGCAGGTTCTGGCAGTCCCTGGTCGCCGTGCTGGCGGGGAATGCCATTTACTTCAGCGTGGAGCGGTTCCTCCCGGCGCGCGCGCAACACCAACTTTACCAGATCGATTGGGGATTGGCCGTAGATTTCTGGATCTGCCTGGTGTGTTACGGGTTGGTGCGGCTGATTCGCTGAGGGCGGCTGGCTCGGAGCTACTCCCGGCGGCAAGGTGTAGAATTCGGATGACGGTATCCTTTATGAAAAAGGCCATTGTTCTGGTTCTGCTGGCGAGCGCCGCCTGGGCCGAAACGCCGGCTACCATCCCACTTCCCAAACCGAACAGCACCGGGGGCATGCCGCTGATGCAGGCCCTCAACGCGCGCCAGAGCGGGAGGGAGTTCAGCACCGGGAAATTGTCGCCGCAGGCGCTCTCGAACCTGCTCTGGGCCGCGTACGGCGTGAACCGGCCCGACGGGAGGCGCACGGCGCCCTCCGCAAACAACCGGCAAACCATCGATGTCTATGTCGCACTGGCGGAAGGAGTGTACCTCTACAACGCCAAGGGCCACCGCCTGGACCTGGTGGTTCCCGGCGACCTGCGTGCAGCCACGGGTCTGCAACCATTCGTGGCGCAAGCTCCCCTGAACCTGGTGTACGTGGCCGACTATGCCAAGATGGCCGAAATGCCGGACCTGACCAAAACGCTGTACTCAGCCGCGGAAACCGGCTCGATCGGACAGAACGTGTACCTGTTCTGCGCCTCGGAAGGCTTCTCCACCGTGATCCGAGCCATGGTGGACCGCGACGCGCTGGCCAAGGCGCTGCACCTGCGGCCGGAACAGAAAATCATGCTCTCGCAGACGGTCGGGTACCCCTTGCGGACGCCCGCGGACAAAAAGGGAGCGAATTGATCGGCGGCGATTCCGGCTCACCCACGAGGACTCAGGCGGGAGCGAACACGCTGTAGGCCGCTTGGTGCCCTTCGTCGGAATCACACTACAATTTCAGGTCTGTTATTCCGCTTTCCGCCGCAAATCGCCTTATAATTCAAGAGGCGGCATGCCCCGATCGGTGTGCCGCCGGTAGAAGCGATAAGAGGAGGTCTCAACCACATGGCGACCATCCGGTTGTCGGTCAATGGAAAGGCGCGTAGCGTGGATACGGAGCCGGAGCGGCCCCTCCTGGAGGTGCTGCGCGAAGACTTGGGATTGACCGGAACGAAATACGGTTGCGGCGAAGGCCAGTGCGGATCGTGCACCGTGCTTCTCGACGGCAAGCCGACAGTCTCCTGCGTGACGGCGGTGCGCGCGGCCGAGGGCCGCAAGATCGTCACCATCGAAGGTCTCGCCGAGGGCGGGACGCTGCACCCGGTTCAACAGGCGTTCCTCGACGAAGGCGCCGTGCAGTGCGGCTACTGCACTCCGGGCATGGTGCTCCAAACCGTGGCGCTGCTCGAAAACCACCCCAAGCCGACGGACGCGCAGATCGTCGATGGCCTGAACGGACACCTGTGCCGCTGTTCCGACTACCAGCGGATCATGGCCGCTGTGCGGCGCGCCGCGGCAGCCACGGGAAAGAAAGGATAGGAGGCGGCGATGTCCACTGTGAACCAGTCCACTGTGAACCGCAGGGAGTTTCTGGAGATCGCCGGCGCGGGTCTGCTAATCGTGGCGACGGCGCCCATCTCGGATGCC
>JADGNT010000613.1 GCA_017883345.1 Candidatus Solibacter sp.
TCGACCGCAACATGAAGGCCCTGCAAAAACTCGTGGCGGCGGGGTACGGCGAAACCGAACTGCACCTGCACCACTTCAACGATACGCCGCAATCGGCGCGCGACCGGTTCCAGCGGGCGATCGCCTGGTTTCAAACTTTCGGCTTCCTCAAGTCCGCCGATGGGGCAACCCATTTCGGGTTTATCCACGGTAACTGGAGCCTGGATAACAGCCGCGGGAACGCATTCTGCGGAAACAACCGGGAACTCGTCATGCTGCGCGAGTTGGGCTGCTTCGCCGACTATACCTTTTCGAGCATTTTCGTGGAGTCGCAGCCATCTTCGGTCAACAATATTTTCGAAGCCACGGATGACGACCGTCCGAAATCCTACGATTACGGGGTGCCCCTGCGAGTGGGCGTCCAGCCGGCGGGCGATCTGCTGATCTTCCAGGGGCCGCTGCTGCTGGTGCCTACGGCCAGGCCCGCCAAACTATTCCTGGAAGTGGAGAATGCCGAGATTCACGCGGCGGTGCCGGTGACGCCGCGCCGTATGGACGCCTGGATGCGGGCCAACATCCACGTGGAAGGACGTCCCGAGTGGCGCTTCATCAAGATCCACACGCACGGCGCAAGCAACAAAGAAGACGCGGACGAAATCCTGGGGCCCGAACTGGACCAGGCGCTGACTTACATGGAGAGGGCTTACAACGACGGCGCGCACTACGTACTGCACTACGTGACGGCGCGCGAAGCGTTCAACCTGGCGCGGGCCGCGGTGGACGGGAAGCAGGGCGATCCGCGGCAGTACTACGATTATCTGATTCCGCCGTATCTGGCGAATCGCGGGCGTTAAGCGGCCGGTTTGCCGGTGGGCCCGATCGTGACCAGACCGCGCGTTTCGGCCTCGGCGGGAGTCAGCCGGCTTTCGAGGCAGCAGCCGCCCTTCCACCACTGAGGGCGCTTGCGCCAGATCTCGCGAATCGGCGTGGTTTTGATATTGCCCACGGGGGGCATTCCGTAGCAGGCCAGCACATCGCCATTCGGCATCACCTGGATATTGGTGAGCGCGGCGCAAACGTTGAACTTCAGGTGAGCCGTATGCTGCTGGACCGCAACCCGCATGGCGTCCGGATTTTGGAAATACGGAACCATGGTTTCCAGTTGCTGAAAGCTGTTGCGAATCGGCAGCCCCTGCTTCTTGAGAGCGATCAGACCGCGCACCGCGGATACCGCTTGCGATGCGTCTTTCGGCCAGTTCTCGCTGTGCTCGAACCAGCGCGTGTCCTCCGGCGTATTATAGTTCTGCTCGACGGCCTGGTAGAAGACTTCCATATCATTCCGCGCCGCGAATCGCGCCACGTTACCCACGTCGTGGAGATTCTGCCGCATGACGACAGTCTTGAGCCGGATCGCGTAGGTGAGCGACTTCTCGGCGCGCATGCGCCTCAGGGTTTCCAGGGTGCGAGTGGTTTTTTCGAAGAAGTTCTCGCGCCCGCGGATGAGGGTGTGGGCTTCTCCGATGCCGTCGAGGGAAACCGTGATCCGGCTGGGATTTGCCAGCGCCGCTTTCTCGATGCGGCTTTGATCGTCCCAGTAGCCATGAGTCAGGATTTCCGCGAACAGTCCGATGGACGCCGCATGGGCCAGAACGTCCGGCGTATAGGGACGCAGCAACGCTTCACCGCCGCTAAAAAACACGTGCACCGGTCCCAGCCAGGAGCGCATGTCGTTCAGGGTGGCCTTGTACTGGTCCAGCGTCGGTGTGTCGTCCTTGCCCTTGTTTTTCCAGATGTCGCAGTGCACGCACTTGGCATTGCACAGATTGGTCATCAGGAAACCGATGTCCGTGGGCCGGCAATGATCCGCCCACCGCCCGCCCGACAACGTGCGCAGGCGGTAGTTGACGGCCGTGTAAGCGCGCCGGTAGGCGTCAGCCATACCGAAACTTTTAAACCGCGCGGGCATAAGGCTTCTCCAGGTATAACATCAGACAGGCTATCTTCCTCTAGGGTACGCTTTGCGCGGCTCAAAACTCAAGTTACCCGTGAAGGTACCCGTGGGTCAAGATGGACCCGGGGACAGACCCGCCGTGTCCACGCGGCGCAAAAAGCGCGCCTTGGGACAGGCAGGTCTGTCCCGGAGGGCGCCGGCATCGGAGCCGTGCGGTTACCATAGAGGTTCATGTTCGACTGGACGAAGGATCCTCACCGCCGGTTCAATCCGCTGACGCGCGAATGGGTGCTGGTTTCGCCGCACCGCACGGAGCGCCCATGGCAGGGGCAGATGGAAGCAGAGGCGGTCGCCGCACAGCCCGATTACGACGCCGGCTGCTATCTGTGTCCGGGCAACCCGCGGGCCGGCGGGGTGCGCAATCCGGCGTACTCCTCGACTTTCGTTTTCGATAACGATTTCGCGGCGCTCAAACCCGGCACACCGCTGGACCGGTTCGACCAGGACGGCCTGCTCCGGGCCGAATCCGAACCGGGGCTCTGCCGCGTGGTCTGTTTCGCGCCGCGCCACAACCTGACGATTGCCAATATGGAAGCGGCCGGCCTGCGCAAGGTGGTCGATACCTGGGTGGAACAGTACCAGGAACTCGGCGCCCGGCCCGAGATCGACTACGTGCAGATTTTCGAAAACCGCGGCGCCATGATGGGCGCCAGCAATCCGCACCCGCATTGCCAGATCTGGTCGAGCCACGCGCTGCCCAACGAAATCTCCAAAGAGCAGGAGTCGCTGCTGGCGTGGCGGGAACAGCGAGGCACTTGCTTGTTGTGCGAGTACGCGCGCCTGGAGCGTTCGGCGGGGGAGCGCGTCGTCGAGGAGAACCAGGCGTTCCTGACGGTGGTCCCTTTCTGGGCGGTGTGGCCCTTCGAAACCATGGTGATCGTCAAGCGCCATCTCTCCTCGATCGAGCAACTCACGGGCGAGGAGCGCGATGGGCTGGCGGATATCCTGAAGCGCACTACCGCGCGCTACGACCGTCTGTTCGACGTCCCCTTCCCCTACTCGATGGGTTTCCACCAGCGTCCCACCGATGGCGCGGCGCACGACGAGCATCACTTGCACCTGCACTTTTACCCGCCGTTGCTGCGCTCGGCAACGGTGCGCAAGTTCCTGGTGGGTTACGAAATGCTGGCGACCCCGCAGCGCGATATTACGGCGGAGTCGGCCGCGGCGCGCCTGCGCACGGTGTGAAGCAGCGGGAAACCAGTTCCTGGCCCAGGTTTACGGCTCGATGGTGGTGAGTTCGCCGAAGCGGTGGATGCCGGGGTCGTCGGGCCAGCTTCCCGCAACCTCGCGGCGCACATCGCCCTGGCAACGATCTTCGGCGCCGAACTCGTAGTGAGCTGGAACTTCAAACACATCGTCCATTTTGAGAAAATAGCAGGGTACGAAGGTGTGAATAGACTACGCGGCTATCGGAGTCCGAAGATTTACTCGCCGCGAGAGGTGGTGAAAAATTGAAGCAGGACAAAAAGTTCGACTGTGTCCAAATGAAGATCGAAATCCAGGAGCGTCTATTGCGCGAAATCGCCGATCTCGGCGAAGAGGAGGCCGCGCGGCTTCGGCACGAACGATTGGTACACGACCCAATCCTGAGTGCCTTCATCGGAGGGAAGACCGCGAGTTCAGGCCCGCACACCGAGCGAACACCCGCGGCTTAACCGCTGTGACGGGGTTGGGCCCGGCGCGCGGGAAGAATCGCGCAGATCAGGCTGAGGGATTCCCGCCGGGCATGTCTCCGGTTTGCTGCACGGGCAAGTAGCCCTCGCCAGTTTCCGGTAACCGCGTTTTCCAAGCTCAACATCTTCGGGCTAGGATGATTGGATAAAGAACGGCTCTCTATGCTAGACCTTAAGTCGATAATTAACGGAAATATTCCTGTCGTGAGTCCGCTGGACATCCAACGTCTGTGGTCGTTGCAGTCCCAACATTCCGCAGATTCCGGCGCCAGCTATTCGACGAAA